>NZ_JBMVQX010000015.1:0-73174 GCF_050522745.1 Myroides sp. C15-4
TTTTTTTTAATTTGTTGAACGTTGACTTTCATAGGAAAATTGAATTTTTATGGTCAACCTATGTCAGGGACGTACAGTATACAAAGGCGTAATTCCCGTTTACCTTGCCAGTGATGCTTTAGGCGGTGCAATTAACTTAGTTTCGAATGTCAACCAATCCAATGCATTGCGCGCTTCTGTTGAATATGGTTCTTTTAATACCGTTCGCACTGCTTTACGCGGACATTACAACCTCAATGATCACGTGTTTATTGGGGGAGAGTTTTTCTCTAACTACGCAGACAATGACTATAAAATCCGTACGCCAGATCCCGAGTTAGCGACTACTACGGCCAAAGTGCGTCTCTTTCACAACCGATACCGACACTATTATACCACTATGTATGTGGGGCTAACGAATGTAAAAGCAGCAGATTTACTTCAGTTTGATTTGAGTTATTACGCTTTAGACAAACAAGTGCAACACAGTCCAACAACCATGCTAACACCGTATGGAGGAATAGAGGATAGACAGCACAGCTTGATTCCTACCTTGCGCTATAAAAAGAAATGGATTAACGATCGACTCACTGTGGATCAGTTTTTTGCGTACAATGTAGTTAAAAATCGCGTGATTGATACTTTACAAGGACGATACAATTGGTTAGGCGAATTTACGCCAAGAGGGTATAGAGGTGAGGGAGACCATCCCAGCTATGCCGCTATTGATATGACGTTTTTTACAAGTCGAACACTCTTAGGATGGCAGTGGAATAAATCCCATCAACTGTGGCTCAACAACAGCTATAATTACACCAAGCGTATTGGAACGGATGTCTATGGGAAACAGATTGAAACGACGCAACAACCCATGATTGAGCTTCCTGCCTATTACAAAAAAAACACCCTAGCCATGGGGATCACGAGTCAGTGGTTTCAAAACCGTTTTGAAACCAATTTCTTGGTAAAAAATTACAACTATTCGAGTGAGGGTTTGAATACCGCCTATCAAGTAGATTTGAGAACTGCTGATTTACATCGTACTTCAAATAACGCTTGGGGATGGGCGATTGCAACAAAATACCAATGGAAAGAAACGACGAGTTTGCGCTTTTCTGTTGAAGATGCTCGTCGCTTACCAGGGTATAGTGAACTCTTCGGTGACAATTTCTTTATTGCGTCGAATTTTGACCTGAAGCCCGAACAAAGTTTAAATTTTAATTTGGGTATTGATCAGCACATGGGGCGATTTGAATACAGCCTACATGCGTTTTATCGTCAAACGAAAGATATTATTGTCCTCGCTGCTGGAAATCCTCCCTTATCGCTATTTGTCAATAAGGAACGAGCCAAAGGCTATGGATTTGAAGGGGATTTTACATTCAAGCTAACCAATCAAACAAAGTTTTACAGCAATTTTACTTGGCAGAGCATCCGCTATGGTCGTTTTGATCAATTGGCCGATCAATGGCTAAAGGGAAATCGCGTGCCTAATATTCCGTATTTCTTTGCCAATGTAGGGGCTGAGAGTAAATACAAAGCCATTTTCACACCACAGGATGGGATGACTTTCTATGCAAACCTCAATTTTGTACGAGAATTTTACATCCAACCCATCGATAAATCTATGGAACCCGGTGGTTTCTTAGGTCTATTTGGCAGTAGCAAAGGCGAGGTGAAAAACATCGTGCCTGATCAAACCTCCCTAACCCTAGGTATGGTTTATGAGTGGCCCGTACAGGGATGGTCCATGGGAATCGAAGTGCGAAATCTACTGAATCAAGATTTATACGACTATTATAAAATCCAAAAAGCAGGTCGAAGCTGCTATCTCAAGTTCAACTATAAACTTAATTAATCTATGAAAATAATGAAACGAATACTATCCTTGGCTTTTATTTTGCCTTTTATCTTTACAGGATGTTCTTCCGATGATAGTACAACACCCATTGATCCAGAAGGACCAGAGGAAACATCGGCTATGTATTTTGTGATGACCTTATCGGAGGGAAAAGGACCAATTAAAAATGGATTCTTAAAAGGATATCCGACGTTGCCATCTGGTACCATTGACAATGCGACGGGAAATACAACCGCATCTGGTGGAATGGGCGGATACCGTCAGTATGGTGATCGTGTGTACCGCATGTTTGACGATAATAACGGACGTAGTTTAGGGCAATTTGTCTTTGATGATAAAGGGTTTTATACCACGAAATCTATTGCAGTAGAACCGAAAATTGCAGGTTCAGGTAATTTTGTGCTTTCCAATGATCATCTGACAGGATACTATTTTGAAGGAGCAAACCCGACTGAAATTCAGCTTTTTGACCCGATATCTATGGTGAAAAAAGGAAAATTAGGTGATTATGCCACACAAATCCACCAGCTCGAAAATGAGTACCAATTGACTGGTGTAAACTTTAGAGCGATTGGACAGCATTTACTCGCCGTAAATGGAGATAAATTATATGCGGATGTGACCTTTGGAAAAAATCAAGAGGCACAAGGAGGGATGTTTGATGGGGTATCCAAAGACGTTCACCTCGCGGTTATCGATTTGAAATCCGGTCAGTGGTTGGCGCATACTACGGTAAAAAATACAGGTAATATTGCTTTTGTAGATGAAAATCCGCTGTATTATTTCGATGAGAATAAAGATTTGTACTTTATCACACAAGGAGTCAAAACTGGTGGGTTAGGGGATCAATCTAAAATTGCGCGTATTAAAAATGGCTCTAATGAAGTAGATGCTTCGTGGGAATTGGATTTTAACACCCTATTTAACCAAGTAGCTTCAGGTAAATTCTCGACGATTTTTGTGGAGAAAGGCAAGATTATCACCTTAGTAAATGAGATTGCTTTGACGGATCCACAAACCATTAATCTAACGCCGATTTGGAAATATGTAAGCATTGATATCAAAACCAAAAGTGTAACACCAATCCAAATTGAAGGGGTAACCTTGGTTGAAACACCAGCTGCTGCTTTGGGGGTTTCCAAAATAGACAATAAGCGCTTTATCCGTGTGGTAAGCGAGGCTCAGCTTGGATTCTATGAATTGTCTAGCGATTTTTCAACCGCCAAACCAGCGATTGCGATCGGAAAAGGAGGCAAACCTCAAGGATTATTTAAAGTGAATAGAAAGTAAAAAGATGAAGATAAAAGTATTAGGAATAATACTAATAGGATTGATAACCATGAAAGTACAAGCTCAAAGGGGCTATTCAGTGCAAATCAACCTCACCGTTGAAGCTGCAGCCCACACAAGCGAAGCGATTTATATTACGGGTAACTTCAATGGGTGGAACCCAAAAGATCAAGCGTATACCCTGCAACCCAACCCCGGAAGTCATGGAGCTTACAGTATTGTTCTCCATGATATTCCAGCAGGAATATTAGAGTATAAAGTGACTAGAGGATCCTGGCAAACACTGGAATGTTCCACTACAGGGCGATTACTAAATCTACACGATCACCTAGTCGATCGCGATTTGATCCTCAATACCACCATTAAAGCTTGGCGAGATCAATATCCAGCTTCTACAGCTCCTGATGATTTAGTTGTACTGGAAAACTTTATCATGCCCGAACTCCAACGAACGCGAACGATACGCATTTATCTGCCTAAAGCCTATGCAAGTTCCAAACAGCAATACCCTGTTTGGTATATGCACGATGGACAAGATCTCTTTGATGAAGCTATTTCGGAAGGGCGATTGGGACCTGTTGAATGGGGAATCGACGAAACAATAGAACGCTTAGGTGATCATTATATCGTGGTGGGAATCGATCACGAATATGAAAAGAATAGAAGAGAAAAAGAATATGCTTTTTTTCCAACTAGTCAAACGCCCCAAGCAGAAGGCCAAGCGTATTTGTCCTTTCTGGTTCATACGCTAAAGCCTTATGTTGATGCGAATTACCGCACCTTGAAACAAAAAGAGCACACGGGAATCGCAGGAGGGTCGCTGGGTGGGTTAATCTCGTTATATGGCGGACTAACCTATCCCGAAGTTTTTGGGAAAGTTGGCGTTTTCTCACCTTCGCTATGGCAGGACAACCAGCAGCTGCAAGCGTATATGGCGGATTTTACTCCCCAACAGCAGCAACAGATTCAAGAACAAATGTATTTCTTCTATGCAGGCGGAAGGGAAAACCGTAAAATAGGAGCCAATCAAGTCGTGCATATGGATGAAGATGTGCAAGCTTTTGTTCAATACGCACAAGGGCAAGTATCCTTGCCTTACCAATTAAAAATAGATCCCATGGGCAAACACGGGGCCTGGTATTGGCAACAAGCCTTTGCCTGGATGATCGAATTAGATAGGAATCAATTTAATACCAAATAATTATGAAATACACAAAACAAATTACCTTAGCAGGTGCTTGCTTACTAGCACTTTCTACTACAGCAGTTGCACAAACGATTGACAAAAGTACAAAAGTTGGAAAAGGACTGTATGAATTAGCTTATAATAGTGTCGACAATGGAGTATATGTTGCCTCTGTGGTTGATTTTAAAAACAAAGAAGGGATCATCTATAAATTAAATGGAACGACACTAGCGGTAGAAAAAGAATTCAACGTACAGGGAAATCCTGTGTTTGGCATTGCTGTCAATGAGAAAACCCAAAAATTGTACGGAACCAATACGATTACCAATGCAATTACGGTGGTAGACCTGAAATCGGGTGCAGTAAAAGTGATCGCAGGAACAAATGAGAGTGGCCACAATAGAGAAATCGCCATTGACGAAAAGACCAATACGATTTACGCTTCTGATACACAAGAAGAGGGGAAAGTTTGGGTTATTAATGGAGCCAAAGATGAGTTAGAAGGGTATATCGAAAATACAGGGATTTACACAGCAGGACTTGCTTTTGATACGAAAACAAACAAGCTTTACGCAACCAATATGGGAACCAATGAAGTGATTATCATTGACCCTAAAAGTAAAAAAGTAGTGAAAAAGTTTGCTTCAGGAGGTGAAAGCCCAATTAACGTGGCAATTGATGAGGCTGGAAGACGATTATTCGTAACCAATTCATCAACGGGATTAACGGTACTTGATGCAGATTCTGGTGAGCTTTTACAAGTGGTAAAATTTAAAGGCGGATCGTTAGGGGTGAAGTATGCACCAACGGCAAATAAAATTGTATTAGCCAACAGAGAAAGCGGAAAAACGGCTATTGTAGATGGGAAAACCTATGCTGTAGTAGCGGAATTAGAAACGGGATCACACCCGAATACCGTGGCAGTACATCCAAAAACAGGAATAGCCTATGTAACGAATAAAACCAAACGTATGCCGAAAGAAGAGGGGAAAGAACCTCAAGTAGATACCAATGGAGATATTGTAAGTAAAATCCAATTGTAAGTTGATACGTAAGATTTTAAATTGGAAGAAGGAGGTTGTGCAAACAACCTCTTTTTTTATGTATCTATTGAAGAGAAAGACAAAAAAATGAGTCCAGATAAAGGGGAATAACGATCAAGAGATGATATTTTTGGTGGAGAAAGTTGAGGTTAAATTTTCACGTCCAACAGAAGATTCTTACCTTAGTATAGCCTATTTTTATTGCGTCAATCATGAAACCCATCTACTACAAGATTCTCTTTTTCAATTTTTTAATTGCTGCATTGTTTGGGGTTTTATTGCGTAGCACTTTTGTTTTTCCCCTTGAGGGGTTAACTTTTTTATACGTTTTACACGCCCATTCTCATATTGCTTTATTGGGTTGGTTGTACCTGTTGGTATATGTGTTGTTCGTTGCGCATTTTGCACCAAATACCCCCACAGAAACTCGTTTTTACCAGCGGTTGTTTTGGTTGACACAGGTTGCGGTTGTCGGTATGGCCCTGACGTTTCCCTTTCAAGGGTATGCGGCGCCTTCGATATTCTTTTCCACCCTACATATTTTGTGTTCCTATGCCTTTGTTTATCGCCTTTGGAAGTTTAATACCATGGCTAATAAACAGCTGGCTCTTTTGGTGAAAACAGCCCTGTTTTTTATGTTCTTTTCTACCTTAGGGGTCTGGTTCTTAGGTCCAGCCATTGGAATGATGGGCAAAGCAGCTATCTTTTTTCAACTGTGTATTCAATTCTTTCTGCACTTTCAATTTGATGGCTGGTTTTTTACTGCTTTTCTCGCACTTTTGTTTGCGAAAGTATTTCCACAAGCCATGGATCAGCAGCTGTTTTATCGCTTTTATGGGTTGTGGATTACGTCGGTCGTATTGACCTATGCTTTAGCAGTAAGCTGGTATATTGAAGCGCCTATGTTCTACTATATCAATGGAGTAGGAGTACTGCTACAAACGGGAGCTATGGGATATTTTATGTGGCCTTTATACCGTAAACGCAGGGAAAAACAAATAGTAACGATCCCCTTAGTTAGAGGACTCTTACTTTTTGTTGGCGTTTGTTTAGTTATGCGAATGGGAATTCAGATCCTAACGCTAATCGAAAGTGTCGCAACCTCCTTGCTTGGATTGAGAAGCTGGATCGTCGGCTTCATCCACTTGAATATGTTGGGTATTTTCACCGCTTTAGGAATTGCACTCTTACTACAAGAGGGAAAATTAGCCTTGAATTTTTGGACCAAAGCAGGCTGTATCAGTTTGTTGATTGGCTTTATTTCTACAGAAGCTTTATTGGGACTCCAAGGAATCCAACAGTTTTTTAGCACTTTAATCCTCGATAGTGGGGCTAATGCAATCCTGCTGTTTTGGTTTTCTCTGTTTTTGCCCTTGGGATTGATCGGGGTTTGGAAAGGAGTGCATGGTAAGTGGTAAGTGGTGAATGGAGAGTGGAGATGGGAAAATGGAAAATGGAGAAGGGAAATGGGAGTAGTTCATACACCCATTTCCCATTTCCACTCTCCCATAACCATAAAAAAAAGCTGGTTGAAAACCAGCTTTTTTTTGTTATGCATCAAGATTTCTAATCTGTTGTAGTTTGTCTCCCCAAATTTTCAATTCATCTCTGTATTTATCAATGTTTTTGTACACTTCTTTTACAAGAGGATTGTCTTTGGTGGCATTAGACACATAGGCTAGGTTATTTTCTAGCTGTAAGATATTACTGTGAAGCTCTTCAATTTTGCGTTGAATAAAGATAGCTTCTTGTTGTAATTTTCGTTTGTCATTGGATTCTAGTAAATCATCCAAGCGATTTGAAAATTTCATTGATTCGGCTTCTCTTTTACTCAAGCTTAGTTTATCAAATAAAATATCCAGTACTTTGTTGAATTTACCTTCAATGAAACGCTTGTTATGCGGAACATTTCCAATGTTTTTCCATGTATTTATTTTTTCTTTGATGGCCTCTAAATCTGTTTTGTGGTCGCCCACTAATTCAAAAGTTTTAAGCTCTTCTAAGAAATCTTTCTTCTTGTTGTAGTTTTCGTTTCCTTCCTGATTTTCGTTGTTGCGAACTGTATGTAAGCGGTCGAAATAGAAGTTACACGCATCTTTAAAATCCTTCCACAATTGATCAGAATACTTTCTTGGTACATGTCCAATTTTCTTCCAATCCTCTTGAATTTGCTTCATGATTGGCGTCACCTTATCGTAGTCCTCACTGTCTTTATACTTTAAGGCTTTCTCGATTAAGGCTAGCTTTTCGCTATAGTTCTTTTGTTGAACTTTTTTGAGGTCTTTGTAGAATTTATTCTTACTCGTATTGAAGTTTCTCGTTGCTAGTTTGAACAAGTTCCAGACTTCTTCATTATTTTCTTGAGGGACTTTACCAATAGAGAAGAAGTGATTGCGCAATTCTTCTACTTTTTTAATTTCTTTTTGCCATTGGGTATGAGAGGTAATATCCTGTCTGGATAAGATATCGATTTGACTGATCACTTGAACTTTTAGTCCGAGGTTTTCTTTTTCTCCTTCTCTTAAATTTTCAAATAATAATTCGCGTTTATCGTGTAATTGCTTGGTTAGGTCGCTAAATTTTTCCCAGATTTCCTCTCTGATTTCGCGATCTACGGGGCCAATTTCTTCTCTCCAAATACGGTGTAAGGTTTGAAGCTCTCTAAAGGCTTTGATTACATCATCTTCTTGAAGTAATTCTTCGGCTCTTACAATTATTTTTTGCTTTTGATCCAGATTGTATTTGAAATCTAAATCTCGAGACTCTCGATCTAAATGCAATTGATCGTAAAAACGCTCGATATGGAAGTGATAGTTATTCCAAACGTGATTGTATTTATCTTTGGGAATAGGCCCTGCATTTTTCCATTCATCGCGAAGATCACCTAATAGTTTTAGGGCATCTGTTTTGTTTTCACTGGTGTCAACAAGGTCTTTAATGCGATCAATAATCGCAATGCGCTTGTTTAAGTTTACCGTTAAATTATTTTGCAATTCTTTGTAATACGCATTTTTCTTCGACTTGAAGTCTTGGTATAAGGCGTCAAAAGTTGCTTTTAATGGAAAGTTATAGTCAAAATCACTGGCTGTTGCATCGGGATTTTCTTCTAAGAAAGCCTCTTTTTTCTCGTCTATAAAATCAGTAAACTGTCGATAGAATTCTTTTTTAATATCTTCGACAATATCTTTGATATTCGTGATTTTATACGCGTGAATAAGCTTCTCCAACTCTGTAGTGAGTTGTTCCATATCCAGCTTTTCATAATCTAGGATTGTGATGTCATTTTTCTCATGTACATCGTTGTCTTCGCCTTCCTCAGCATTTGATGCAGTGATGGAATCTAGAGCTTTCTCTCGTTCAGCAAGGTGTGCAGAATTAGGGGTAGTTGATTCCGGATTTTGTCCATCTGCTAGCTCGTGCAGGTTTTCATTCTTGTGTTCTAACATAGGTATAAAAATCTTATAATTAACAACAATAATCCTCGATTAGGATATTTCTTATATTCTCAAATTTAGTAAAAAATATCTAAAGTAAAAGGAAATAATGGGATTAATACGTAATAAATAAACTTGATTTTAAAGAATTAATCTTGTTGAAACCGCTTAGACCATATTTTATACGCTTTTTCTGCTTGTAAGATCAACATGTCATGTCCGTTTTTTATTGTGGCCTGACGTTCTTCCGCTAAACGCAAGAAAGTGGTTTTCTCCGGGTTGTAGATCAAATCATAGACTAAGTGTTGCTCCGTCAGGTATTCGTAAGGAATAGCAGGCTTATCATCTACTTGAGGAAAAGTCCCCAAAGGAGTTGTATTAATGATTAACGGATAACGCGTGATGATCTCTTGGTTGAGGTCTTCATACGTAAATTCATTGTCTTGCTTGGTGCGACTAACGAATTTATAGGCAATGCCCAATTTGAGCAAGGCAAATTCAACCGCCTTACTCGAACCCCCCGTACCTAAAATCAACGCTTGTGTGTGCTGCTTTCTCAGCAAGGGCTTGAGTGAATGATAAAACCCATACCAATCCGTATTATAGCCTTTTAGTTTGTTTTTCTTCGTAATGCGGATGGTGTTTACCGCCCCAATTTGTCTTGCCTTTTTGGAAAGACTGTCCAAATAGGGGATAATAGCCTGTTTATACGGAATGGTTACGTTTAACCCTCTAAGGTTGTCTTGTCGTTCTAAAAGATCGCCAAACTCGCTAATTTTAGCCATATCGAAGTTGACATAGGCGCTGTCGGTAAGCCCTAATTGTTTGAACTTCTCCGTAAAATAATTTTGCGAGAAAGAATAAGTGATGTCTTTACCAATTAATCCATATTGTTTCTTAATCATAACACAAAGTATTAAAATGAAACAGCTATTCAGGCACGTGAATAGCTATTCTTTTATTTGGTGAAATTTTTTATGGCTTGCTGTAGGATCGGATTTTCCCATTGGGTGTGAAATAAGTTTGCTATAATTGAAACCTTTTCTGCATCCGTAGTCCATCCTTTCTCTAACCACAGGAGTGCTTCTTCGCTCTTGTTATTTGCGAGGTGAAAAACAGCTAATCGATAGTATATTTCTGCTGCATGTGGATGAGTACGCTCAATTTGAGTCAATTTATCAATGGCGCTATCGTATTCTTCTAAGAGGTATAAAATATCCGCCCAATCGATCCAATAATCCAAAATGTATTCGCCTAGCTCCGTTGCTTTTCTATAGCCTAATTCCGCTTCTTTGAATTGAAGTAAATTGCGGTTGAGCACGGCATAGCGCACCCAATAACGCTCGTTTAATTCATCGATTTGAATGGCCTTCTGCAAGGTTACAAGTGCTTTGTCAAATTGATTTTCTTTGATGTAGATATCCGTTAAGGCAATCCAACCCTTGTCGAGCATCGGATCTTCGTGTACGGTTTTCTTGTAATACTGAATGGCCAAAGGAAAATTGTTCAAGGCTTCATAGCAAATTCCAATGCGCAGTAAAACATAGGAAGACGGAGCGTCTAACTCTAACGTAATCATATAGTTGTCGATAGCCTCTTGGTATTGCTGTAACTTCTCTAGTGATTTTCCCTTTTCTAAATACGCACCCAAAAAATGCTCGTCAATTAGGGTCGCATAGTTGAAGGCCCAGACTGCTTTTTCGTAATTTTTTAAGGCATAGTATTGTCTACCGAGCTGATGCCAAGCAATTTCGCTATAGGGATTCTTATTGATGAAGGAATCCAAATAACTAATCGCTTCTTCTATTTCATTTAAAAAATCAAAGCAATAAATGATGTTGTATAAGGTCGATTGATCTTCGTCATCGTTGTCCAAACACAGAATAAAGCTTTGTTTTGCTTTTTCGACTTCATCAATAAAGAGATACTCCATGCCCAGTAGGGAATAGATATCAGCTAAATCTTCGGTAATGGTTAAGGCTTTTTCTAAAGCTTTAATGGCTTCTAGATGGTTTCCTTTTTTGGAGTAGATACTCGCTCTGTGTATGTAGATTTCGTCATTGTGAGGTTCTACATTTTCTATTTCATCGAGCAGGCGATCTGCCGCTTCTAGTTTATTTTGAAAAATTAATATCTCCACTTCAACCAATTTTAATCCAATTGAAGTAGGGTGTTGGTCCAACGCTAATTTTAGTGCTTTTTTGGCCAAGTTTATTTTACCTGAATCCAGGTAATGCAGGATGATATTTTCAAACTCTTCCGAATCGAAAAACAAAATCTTATTCGTCTTGAGCATTGACTCAAAACGAGCAAGGGATAAATTGTTTTCTTCTTCTTCGTTTTTATTGAAATCCATTGTTTTCTTTTAGTGCGTTAATTAAAAAAAGTTATAAACCTAACTCTTTTTGAACTTCATCTAAAGCTTCTAGTAGGATGGCACATCCTTCTTTTATTTCCGTTTCGCTAATGGTTAACGGAGGAGTGATGCGTATTGCTTTTCCTTCAAATAGAAGCCAGAACAAAATTAGTCCTTTTTCTTGACATTTTACGATAGCGCGATTGGTAATATCACTGCTAGGTGTCATAGGAGCGATCATCAGTCCACGTCCTCTAATTTCAGTAATCAAAGGATGAACGAGTAACTGTCTGAATAGTTGCTCTTTCTCCAAGGTTTGTGCCATAATATCCGTCTCTACGAGCTCTTTTAGGGTTGCTAAACTCGCTGCTGCAATGACTGGGTGACCACCGAAAGTGGTGATATGGCCAAATTTCGGATTGTCATACAAGAGATTCATGTGTTCATCACTTGCAGTAAAAGCACCTACAGGCATTCCACCGCCCATTCCTTTACCCATTACAATCACATCAGGTACAACGTCGTAGTTTTGGAAACCAAATAGTTTTCCTGTACGGCCAAATCCAGGTTGAATCTCATCGACAATCATCAAAGCACCAACTTCATCACAGCGCTTTCTCACTTTGGTTAAGAAACCGTCAAAGGGCTCAACAAATCCCGCTCCTCCTTGAATCGTTTCCAAGATGATTCCCGCTGTACGTGTTGTGATTTTTTCTAAATCCTCCACACTGTTGAAGTGAATGAAATCCACATCAGGTAACAAAGGACGGAAGGCGCGCTTGCGATCTTCAAAGCCCATGACACTCATGGATCCCATCGTATTGCCGTGATAGGCGTTGAAACAAGAGATTAATTGGCTTCTTCCCGTTACGCGTTTCGCTAGTTTTAGCGCTCCTTCTGTTGCTTCAGTTCCCGAATTCACCAGGTAGGTTTTATTGAGGGGCGCCGGAATATTTTCCGCCAATAGGCGACAGAATTCTACAGCAGGATCCTGAATGTATTCCCCATAGACCATCACGTGTGAGTATTTGTCTAGCTGTGCTTTAATCGCATCGTTAACCTTTTGGTTTTGATGCCCTAAGGTACAAGCAGAAACACCTGCTACAAAGTCTAAGTAAGCTTTTCCGTTTTTGTCGTATATATAAGATCCTTTCGCATGGGAAATTTCCATAGCCAACGGATGAGGTGAAGTCTGTGCTTGGTATTTTAAAAAATCTTCTTTCATTTCTATTTAGCGTCTTTTTTCTCTAGTTTGTTTTTGGGTTCTGTTGGAGGCGCTAATGTTTCTTTTTGAATCTCTATCGGCTCATTGGCCTCCTGTTGTTTTTGTAATCGCTCTTCTTTTTTATCTTCTTCGTCTTGGATTTCTTCCTCACTGAAAATATCGGCTAACGAATTTATCTTTTCATCCCCGCGCCAAATGAAATCCTTGAGGAATCGCGCATTTTCGGGTAGCATATGATCGGGATACAGCTGACTTTCTGGCGAGACAAATAGCGTCACACTGCTAATTTCATTCTCGCTAAAGCCCACGTTAATATGGCTGCAAATTCCCTTGTCAATGCCAATAAATTCATTCTTCTCATTGTAGGCGTAGTAAATCATCTCCGCATTTTTAACGAGGTCTAATTCGCTGAGCTTATTCGCTACAAACTTGCCGTAGAGGTTAACTCCCTTGACCTGATTGTAGCCTGCACCTAAGGTGTCTTTTTCAATGATAAAGGCATTGTTTAAGACCTTGATCGAATCCATTTGTTTGGTCTCAAGGTTGCTCAATAAATGCATGACTTCTCCCGTTACTTGGCTATCGCCATTCCAAAGCACAGGACGTCGAATCAGCTGAGTTAACCCCAGTTTCTCACTCCAATGGATAGAATCGGCTTTACCACTCATGCTATCGCGAAAAATACGCGCATCGTGATAACCACGGATAATCCGATCTTTTTCAGGTCCCGTCAAAACGATGCGCTTGGCACTAAACCAAACCGAATCGCCTTCTTCAGTCAGCATACTGACCAACGCTTTTTGGGTAACAAACATGGAGTCCTGTAATTTATAGAGCTCAGCATAATGGCCAGTAATCTTCGATTTGTTGATGGTATCCGTAATGCGGACGTGATTGGTAGCCGAAGCAAACTCATTGAGCTTATTGTAATAGATAGAATCACCTTCTATTTTCCGCTGATCATACCAGATATACGAGTTCTTGACCATCTTGCCCAAGTCGTGCTTGACGTCGTAATAACCGTTCTCCGTATAGATGTAATCCTCTTCATTCGTAATTGTTGAAGGACCAAATACATAAGCATGCTCCGGAACTTCATAAAAGTCCAAGTGATTGGATTTTACAATTGTACCTTGCGTTGTGGTGATGGTAACTGCCGTGAAAAATTGAAATTTTTTCTCCGATAAAAAGTATTTTCCCGATTGACTTTTTAGGGTATTTCCTTTGTTGACAATTGTTCCAGGCGTATTGTAGTAGATTAAATTTTCGTTGCGATTGAAACGAAGCGTATCCGTTTCTAAAGTAGAATCCGGAGAACGTACAACAACATCTCCTTCTGCATAAGCAAATCCATTGATGGCATTGTATTCGGCATATTTACTGTCTAAAAACAAGGTGTCGCCTTGATTCATGCGCACATCACCCAACAGTTTGATGTAGTTCTCTTTCTCAAAGTAATAGGCCGTATTACAATTCAATATAATGCCATTGTGTTCTGCCGTAATATTTCCCCTTAACAATGTCGCATCTGGCAACTCTGCTTGGTTTCGATCCGACAAATCTGCATGATGAATGATAATCTTGTTTTTATCTTGACTATAGCTAGAAAAGCTCAGTAGCGTAAATAGGATAAAGAAATAGAATGTTCTCAAGTCTATATTTTTTTTCAAATTTACACAAAATATACGAAGTTATATTTGCCTTTAGAATAAATTATGGAAAGAGTAAACCGAAAGGTCGTGGAGGTTGATCGAACTACTTTTCTTTGGGTTTTCTTCGGTAAAACAAGGGGGTTATAAGAGTTCAAGTCTGTTTTACCGAACGAAACTAATAGCAAACGCATAGCAAACCAACAGCTAATCCTTAAAAAATCTATAGTAACCCCTTCAAATACAAGGGAAATAAAGGGAACAGGGCGCGGAGGACCTGGCGGTCAACCTGGCATGCTTTCGATTTTTACCAGCTGAAGCCAAAAATGTGGTATGAAATTTGTAACTACCTTCTGTAACAAAGAGTTAGGAGTGAAACTTAATTCGCTAAATTCGAAAGAAGACTGTCCTTTTTCACGTGAGAGATCCATTTACTTTTTTTGAACTTAGTAAAGACTGAATGCAAAAATGCATATTGAGGCTTACCCTCAAAGAGCCTAAGGGGTCTATCTTACTCCCTTAGGAAAGACTAAATCATTTATTTTTTTAACGAAAGAAATCCACTTGCTACGGAGTTAGTTGAGTCAGGAAATCAGAAAGGTGCAAGTGATCCTCTTAGACTGCAGCTAGTGTTGTTCGCGTACCTTCATACTTTTGGTTTACTGGTTAGCTAGCGCAGTGGTGGAATTCAAATGCAGTACTTGTACAGCACTGGGTCTACTGTTTTTGAACACAGGAAGTCTTGATTTTTCTGCGCTTTGGGAGCGAGGGAGAGGGACGTTGTTCGAATTGGTGTGGACCATGGTGTAGTAAGAGTAACCTAAATTTTACTTATTATGAAAAACGAACAAACAAAAGTGACGCGAATGCTTGCTGTGTTTTTTGATGGAACAGGAAATAATCAAATCAATTCGCTTACAAATCCGACTAAGTTTGGCAATGTAACCAATATTAGCAAATTACTAGACGCCTGTGTTATACCAGACCGAATTTACATCGAAGGAATAGGAACACAAAATAATAAGGATGATTCGGATTGGGCAAAAGCTACGGGAGAAAATCCCTTTAGTGCTACAGGGTATTCGTATCAGAACAAATTAACAAAAGCGACGAGTTTTCTTGATGCGTATCGCGCAAAATATCCTGATGACGATGTGGAGTTGGTCATTTACGGATTTAGTAGAGGAGCAACCTTAGCGCGTGACTTTGCCAAAAAAGCGCTCGTTTTTTCAAATGTTCGTGTCAAATTCCTCGGTATTTACGACACTGTAGTGTCCTTGTTTTTTCAAAAACCAAACATTCATTTTACAAGTGAAGAAATGAGCAAAGTAGATCAAATTCTTCATTTGACTGCCATCCATGAAGCGAGATATTATTTTCCTTTGACTAGTATTTTTGTCGAGAATAAGACGAGTGAATTGGTAACGATCCAAAACAGAAGAGAAGGATTTAAAATAAAAGAAATTTTCGTTCCTGGTGCTCATGCAGATGTTGGTGGTGGGTATACGATTAGTCCTGAAAACCTCTATTTAAATGCCTCTACAGCAAGTAACGAGTCCCTCTTGGCTGATTGGCAGACCATACAAACAAATGTGAAAGACCACTTCGAAAACAATGTTCAAGCGGCAATTTGGAAGGAATTGCTGGGGAGTAATGTTGCTATAGAAGGCGTTAATTCGAAAGCGAAGCTGCTGACTAGACGCGCTAATGTAAGCATTGATATGACGGCTGTGTATTTTGAAGTCATGGCTTCGTATTCTAATACGTCTGCAAATTTTACAATTTTTGACTTTACACCGAAGGCGTTTACTGCGGATTTAGCGAAATTAAAAAGTGATTTACTGCACTATATTCAGCTGGGTTCTCCAGATAAAGGACCTAATTATGACTATGCAAAGCTCGCCTATACGACGCATATTTCATCGAATTACGGTAAAATTGATAATGCGCAAAGTGTCAATGAGAGATTAAATACCTTTGATGTAGAAGGCTTAAAAGAGGAAATTGAACGAATAAAAGCGCAGCATCCCACTGAAAATTTTGAATCCTTCAATTTGGATGTGCTGGGGTATGGGGGAGAAATGGCTTTAGTTGAAGTGAATAAACCCAATACTAAGGAATGGCATCGTCAGATTATTTATGGGTAAATAGCGCAATAAAAGAAGCGTAAACCTCAAGTTTTATTTTGTTCATTAGGTAGCAAGCTAAACAAAAAAGAAAACCACTTCGATAAGAAGTGGTTTTCGCTCTATTTATTTTACAATTGTCTGTGTTCGGTCTGGACCTACAGAAACAACTTTTACCGGAACTTCAAGGTAGTTTTCAATGAATTGAATATAGTCTTTCAGTTCAATAGGTAGTTGATCATAGGCAGTCATCCCTGTTAAGTCTGCTTTCCAACCTTTGATTTCTTCGTAGATTGGTTCCACATTTTCAGGTTCGATATTATATGGTAGGTAATTGATTGTTTCTCCTTTGTAGCTGTATTTTGTACACACTTTTAAGGTGTCAAAACCAGATAATACGTCTGCTTTCATCATGTAAAGCTCTGTTACACCATTTACTTCAACAGCGTATTTTAAGGCAACTAAATCCAACCATCCACATCGTCTAGCACGTCCTGTAACTGATCCGAATTCTCTACCTACACTTGCCATAGTTGCACCAATTTCATCGTGTAATTCTGTAGGGAAAGGTCCGCTACCAACACGTGTAGTGTAGGCTTTGAAAATACCAAACACCTCTTTTACACGGTTAGGTGCAATACCTAAACCTGTACAAGCACCCGCTGCTGTAGTATTGGATGAAGTTACAAAAGGATACGTTCCAAAGTCAATATCTAACAAAGAACCTTGTGCTCCTTCTGCTAGAATTGTTTTACCGTCTTTTAGAGCACGGTTTAAGTATGCTTCACTATCAATGAATTTTAATTGCTTTAATTCTTTTACTGCTTGGAAGAATTCTTCTTCCATTTCAGCTAAGTTATATTGCATGTCCACATCGTGGAATTGAATCATGGATTCATGTTTGTCTGCTAATGCGCGATATCTTTGTTCAAAATCTTCTAATTCAATATCCCCAACACGAAGTCCGTTTCTACCTGTTTTGTCCATATACGTTGGACCAATTCCCTTTAGTGTAGAACCGATTTTTGCTTTTCCTTTTGCAGCCTCAGAAGCAGCGTCAAGTAGGCGGTGAGTAGGTAGGATTAAATGTGCTTTTCTAGAAATCAATAAGCGGTTTACAAAATCAATTTTGAATTGTGCTAAACCTTCGATTTCTTTCATGAAAACAACAGGGTCAATTACAACGCCGTTTCCGATAATGTTGATTGCGTCTTTATGGAAAATACCAGAAGGGATTGTACGTAAAACGTGTTTAATTCCATCAAATTCTAAGGTATGTCCCGCATTTGGGCCTCCTTGAAAGCGTGCAATAATATCGTATTTTGAAGTAAGGACATCTACGATTTTTCCTTTACCTTCATCACCCCATTGCAAACCAAGTAGTAAATCTACTGCCATTCTTTTTGTGTTGTTAAAGTTTTAAATTAGTTGTATTAGGATTCAGATTCTTCCTCATTCGCTTTTCTATTTCCATAGAAATACAACGAGTGATTGTGAATCTCAATGTTAAAAATATCTTCTATTGTTTTTTTAATGGTTTGAATACGAGGATCACAGAACTCAATCACTTCTCCTGTATCAGTCAAAATAATATGGTCATGTTGCTTGTCAAAGTACGACTTCTCGTAATGTGCCTGATTTTGTCCAAATTGATGTCTTCGAACTAAACCACACTCTAATAAAATTTCAATAGTATTGTACAGCGTTGCTCTACTAACGCGATAGTTTTTGTTTTTCATTTTGATATACAATGACTCGATATCGAAATGCTCTTCACTATCGTAAATTTCTTGTAAAATAGCGTATCGTTCAGGGGTTTTTCTATGACCTCTTTCTTCTAAAAATTTAGTGAATACGTTTTTTACTATTTCTTGATTATTTTCGCTTCCCATAACTAAATACTAAAATGCAAATATAGTTGTATTTTCTCTAGTGAGAAAATTAATTAATTGATTATGTTTTATAAATTAAAGGTACAACAATTCATCGAGTTTAATTGGTATTCACTCGAGTCACTTTATCGACACCTTCAATCTTCTTAATATTGGCAATCATTTTTTTCAAAATATCATTGTTTGGTACAATAACTGTGATAGATCCTTTGAATAAACCTGCGTTTTCACTCAAGGCAATACTTCGGATATTCACGGCTTTACTTTCCATAATAATTTTGGTAATTTCTGTGGTTAAACCAGCCGAGTCTAATCCCGTAATATTGATCGTTGCTTCAAAATTAAATGAAGTAGAAGAGGCTATCCAATGCGCTTGCATGATGCGATACGCATAGTTGGAACGCATACTGATGGCATTAGGACAATCTGTTTTGTGTACTTTTATTCCTTCATTGATGGTGACAAAACCAAAAACATCATCTCCTGGAATCGGATTACAACAAGTGGCCAGTTTGTAATCGAGCTTTTCTTTGTCTTTGCCAAAAACCAATAAGTCCAAGGCGCTCTTGTCTTGAGTTTCCTGATGTACAGGCGTAGAAGGGGCGCGTTTGATGCTCTTTTTGAAAAAATTGAACAGCGTATTATTGCGTTTGGCAGCGTATTCTTTTAGCTGACTGTTGTCAATTAAACCAGCCCCTACACGGTAAAATAAATCTTGACTCGTCTTGAGCTTGAAGTGGCTGACCATTTCGTTAACGGTGTTTTCGTCTAGATTAATTTTTAAATGCTTGAGTTTGCGCTGTAGTTGTTCTTTTCCTTCATCCGCAATTTTCTTGGTGTTTTCATTTAATGAACTCTTGATTTTATTGCGTGCTCTACTTGTTGTTACATAGTCCAGCCAGTTAACATTGGGTTTTTTGTTTTCTGAAGTGATAATTTCCACCTGATCACCACTGGATAAAATGTGATTTAAAGGCACAAGACGACCGTTCACACGAGTTCCCCTTGTTTTTAACCCGATCTCGGAGTGGATGGAAAAGGCAAAGTCTAAGGCAGTTGCACCTTTGGGAAGGGATTTTATCTCCCCTTTTGGTGTAAAGACATAGATTTCTTTGGCGTATAAACTCAGCTTGAAGTCTTCAACAAAATCTACCGCATTGGTTTCTGCGTTTTCTAAGGCTTCTTTTAGCTGGTTTAACCAAAGGTCTAGGCTGTTTTCTTCTGTAACACCTTGTTTGTATTTGTAATGAGCTGCATAGCCTTGTTCTGCTATTTCATCCATGCGTTCACTGCGGATTTGGATCTCTACCCAACGCCCTTTAGGCCCCATTACCGTGATGTGAAGAGCTTCATATCCCGTCGATTTAGGTGATGAGATCCAGTCGCGCAAGCGACTGGGGCTTGGACGAAAGTGATCCGTTACAATGGAGTAAATCTTCCACGCAACAAATTTCTCCTCGTGTGGCGTGGATTTGTAAATGATGCGCAGGGCAAATTTGTCGTATACTTCGTCAAAAGTTACGTTCTGAGCCTTCATTTTACGGCGGATGGAATAGATAGACTTCGGACGGCCTTTCATCGAGTATTCGATGTGTTCTTCATCCAGGGACTCCCGTAAAATGTCAGAAACCGATTTGATATAAGCTTCTTGCTCTTCTTTGGTTTCTTTCATCTTGTTTACGATGTCTTTATACACCTCTGGTTCCGTGTATTTAAGCCCCAAGTCTTCCAATTTGGTCTTGATGTTGAACAAGCCTAAACGATGGGCGAGGGGAGCATAGATATACAAGGTTTCTGAGGCAATTTTTGCCTGCTTGTAATCGACCATACTCTCCATGGTTTGCATGTTGTGTAAGCGGTCCGCAATCTTAATGAGGATTACGCGAACATCGTCGTTTAAGGTCAACAACATCTTGCGGTAATTCTCCGCTTGCATCGAAATATGAGAATCAGGTTCAAGCATTCCCATCTTGGTCAATCCCTCAACAATTTTAGCTATTTTGGGGTTAAACCACTCCTCAATTTGCTCTACCGTGATTGCCGTGTCTTCCACAACATCGTGCATCAAAGCAGCCGCAATGGAAGTAGCACCCAACCCAATTTCAGAAGCGACAATCTTCGCTACGGCAATCGGGTGAAAGATGTAAGCCTCTCCTGATTTTCTGCGTTGATCTTTATGTGCTTCAACAGCAACGTCAAACGCTTTTCTAATTAATTTTTTATCTGCATCGGATAAAGTTTGATAACTGATCTTCAGTAACTCTTTATATTCTTTTGCTATTGCTTTATTTTCTAATTCAATTTCAGCTTCTGTCATACTACTATTAATCAATAACGTTAGATTAAAGTTAAGAAAAAAAGCCTTTATATGCAAGCCTTTCGAGCCCGTGTACAAAGGAAAAAAAAAGGTTTTTTTTGGACGTAAAAAGGGGAGTGTAAAAGATAAAAGGCGAATAGTTATTGAACTATTCGCCTTTGTATGATTGGTTTATTTTATTTTAGAATACAAAGAATACCCCTCCATTGATTTGAAGGTTACTTCCTGGTCCACCACTTAAATTCTTTTTACCTAGTACTTCTAAATTCAGACCAAAGCGATTGATTAATAAATCGCGGTTGTATTGCCCTGTTTTAAAAAGCTTAGTATCCGATAACCAAATGTTTAGTCCACCTCCTAAATTAAACATCGCTTTGTCGTCTTTGTTGAAGTGCGTATAACCTAATCCTGTTTGTACGTAAGGATCTACGATTGGAATATTGAATAATCCTCCTAAACTGTATACCATGGTTGCATCTACGGCAAGTACACTAAATTTATCTTGGGCTACCTTTCCGTTTACTAGATCATCGGCTTTTACTTCGCTAGACAAAAGACCAAGTTTAAAGCTAATATTACTTCCAGCATAGTACTCCACTGAGAACTTAGGTAAAGAAGCGGCTTTCAACTCATCAAAATTAGTTGCATCATCCCAATCGAAATTGTTGTTTAGCATACTCATTTGTACGTTTACTTTCCACGGGTAGTTGTAGTGAAGGCGTTCGTGGTAGTTGTACTGTGCAAAAGCGGTGTTTGTAAAAGAAAGGAGTATAGTAAGGATGAATAATTTGAATAATGCGTTGCTTCTTTTCATATCACTTCTTAGTTAAGTTTTAAATGTTAAGGAAAATTTAATAAAAATCAAATATAAATAAAAAATGCATTCCACAAAGCGAGATTAACATTTTAATTCTTTCTACTAAAACGATAGTCTGGGTATATTATTGCTAGGATGCGTGATAATTTGTCCCGTGAATAGTTGTTTTTTTGAACAAAAGGTCTTTTTTGGAGTTCAATTGGTGCATCTTTTGGTTTTACTCAAAGTTGCGTTGTCTTTTTGCTTCAAAGAGCAAAATGGATGCTGCTACGGATACATTCATCGAATCAATGGTTCCACTCATGGGAATAATGATGTTTTGCGTACTACTTTCGCGCCAAGGTGCTGTTAATCCCGTCGATTCTGTTCCGACGATAAAAGCAGTTGGCGTGGTGTAATCTTGGGTGTGATAGCTACATGAATTCTGTAAGGTAGCGGCATAGGTGTGAACGCCTTGCGCTTTTAGAAAAGCAATTACTTCTTCGGTAGTACCAACGGCAATTTGATTGGTAAACAAGCAGCCCACGCTAGATCGTATAATATTGGGGTTGTATAAATCCGTTTTGGGATTGGCAATAATAACCGCATCAATATGTGCGGCATCAGCTGTACGCAACATGGCGCCAATATTTCCTGGCTTTTCGGTTGCTTCGGCTACTAAAATTAGCGGATTAGGAGGTAATTTGAGCTCGCTTAATGCATGTGTCTTTACTTTCGCAAGGGCAAGTATACCTTCGGTGGAATCGCGATACGCTAATTTTTGATAGATGTCTTTGCTGATCTCAATACAGGTGGTCGTTGGCGTTACAAAAGGCGCTACCTGATCAAAACCAAGGATGTCTGAACAAAACAAAATCGTTTCCAATTGGTATTTTCCAGCCTGTGCTAGTTCGATTTCACGCACGCCTTCAATGATGAAGAGCCCCTCTTTCTTGCGATTTCTCGATTTTTCTTGTAGTTGAAGAATGGATTTTATCAGTGGATTTTGTGCGCTTTCTATTTTCTTTATACTCATAGTTTAGAACCCTTTTGCTTTGATTTTTAGATACATATTAATCGTTTCAATCGATAAATTTTGAGGCGTAGTCAGGATACTCTGTATGCCGTATTTTGTCAATTCGCTGGCGATTAATCGCTTTTCAAAGTTAAATTTTTCCGCAATAATTTTGTCTATAATATCATCGGTATTTTTTACTTGCTTTTGGGTGAGTGCTTTAAGCTCGGTATTTTCAAAAAAGATCACTACTAAAACGTGATTTTTGGCCAATGCACGCAAATAGGGCAGCTGGCGATGTAAGCTCGAAAGGGATTCAAAATTGGTGTACAACAGCAGTAAACTTCGGTGCGTAATGGTTTGTTTGACCGTACTGTAGAGGGAGCCAAAATCACTTTCGCTAAAGTTGGTTTGTAGGTTGTATAATTTGGTGATGATCTGCTGTAAATGCGTTTTTTTGTTGGATGCGGCAACGGTGTTTTCTACTTTTTTTGAAAAGCTCAACAGGCCAACGCGATCGTTCTTTTTTAAAACAACATTGGAAATAGCTAAGGAGGAGTTAATCGCGTAATCAAGAAGCGTCATGCCATCAAAAGGCATTTGCATCAAGCGTCCTTTATCGAGAATGGTATAAACCGTTTCTGTGTTTTCATCGAGAAATTGATTGACCATGAGTGCGTTTTTCTTGGCTGTTGCTTTCCAGTTGATGGTGCGTATATCATCGCCAGATACGTATTCTTTGATCTGTTCAAACTCGGTTGTGTTGCCTATTTTTCTCAGCTTTTTTAATCCAAAGGCATATTTATTTTTGGCAAAGGCGATCAAATCGTACTTGCGCATCTGAATAAAGGAAGGATAACAGGCAAGGGCTTGTCCTTCTGAGAAAATATAGCGTTTGGCGATGAGTTTCAAGGGTGAACTCACATAGATATTTAGGTGCCCAAAGTGATATTCCCCTCGTTTTTTAGGCGTTAGGTTATAGTGTATTTTTTTCTCCTGATGGACCGCGAGTTGTTGTTGGATAGCAAAATCGCGTAGTTGAAATTGAACCGGTATCTCATCAATAATCTCACAACTTACGCTAAAGGGATAGCTGTTTTTGAGCTGAATTACAATGTTGTTTTCATCTCCATTAGACAATTTTTCGGGCAAATAACGCTGGGCGGTGAACTTGTCTTTACCCCAAAATACCGCAGCTATATCAGCAAAGAACAGGGTGAATCCCACACCAACAACCCCCCATGTTATTGCATATAACACAGGAAATACAAAGGAGAGGATAAACAGTACAATGACGATACCGAATCCATAATATACGCGTTGGAGTAAAAAAAGGTGCTTCATCATAATCCTCTTTTTATCTCGGAATATCGATTGTTTCTACAATTTGTTGGATAATGTCATGAGCTGTTACGCCTTCCATTTCGCGTTCTGGTGATACAATAACGCGATGAGTCAATACAGGATAAGCTGCTTCTTTGATATCTTCAGGGGTTACAAAATCACGGGCATTGATCGCAGCATATCCTTTGGCTGCATTGAGTATAGCAATAGATGCACGAGGTGAAGCACCGAGGTATAGCATCGGATTTGTACGCGTGTTGTGCACAATCTTGGCGATATACTCCATTACTTTTTCTTCTACGACAATTTGTTTGACCAATTTTTGAAAAGTGACAATTTCACTTGGCGTAATCACCTTTTCAATTTGTGCGGTTTTCGCTTGGTCTACCAAGGCGTGTTCTTTGACTAAAATGTCAATTTCTTCTTCCAAACTAGGATATTCTACTTCAATTTTGAAAAGGAAACGGTCTAATTGCGCCTCTGGTAGGCGATAGGTTCCTTCTTGTTCAATGGGGTTTTGCGTAGCAATAACTAAAAAAGGTTGGTCCATCGTGAACTGTAAGTTGTCAATGGTAATTTGTCGTTCCTCCATTACTTCAAATAAGGCCGCTTGTGTCTTCGCAGGGGCACGATTAATCTCGTCAATCAGTACTAAGTTTGCAAAAATAGGTCCCTTTTTAAAGTCAAAATTAGAAGTTTGCATATTAAAAACAGAAGTTCCTAAAATATCAGAAGGCATTAAATCAGGGGTAAACTGAATGCGGCTGTATGTGGTATCAATGGTTTGTGAAAGCACTTTAGCTGTAAGCGTTTTGGCTACACCGGGTACACCTTCTAGCAAGATATGACCATTGGACAATAGGGCAACCAATAAGCGATCAATGGTTTTGTGTTGCCCAACAATAACCTTGCTGATCTCATGGCGAATGGCGTTTACTTTGGCTGTTAAGGGGGCTAAATCTAAACGTGATTCGAAAGCGATATTCTCACTGTCTAGTTGGGGAATAGGAGGAGCGGTATCTGCAGTAGTCGCTTGTGTTGAAGCTTCTGTTAGGGGTTCGCTTTTTTGAGACGGAGTAGTGTCGGGTGTATGTTCTGGTGTATGTTCGGCTGTGTTTTCCATAGTATTTTTAGTCTAATATTTTTTCAGTTAATCGGTTTAATTCAACAAGATCTGCTTGAATAGCTTCGTGTTTTTGCCTTCTAAAAGTAGTGACAAATTGCACAAAGGCGAGTATGTCTTGCTTGTCCTTGTTGCTTTTTAAGTGAAAGTGTTCCACAAAGGTTTCATCTAATACAGCTGTATCCAAATAGTAGATACGTCGGATTTTTTCCAAGGTATAAATAATACTCTTTTCAATCAAATCGTTGTAATCTTCGGACTGTATGTATAAGTTCGATACGGTTTGGGTAAACTGTATGGTTGTATTTTTGACTGGTTTTAGGATCGGAATGATGCGTTGTTTTCGCTTGGCAGTAAAGCAAGCAAATACAAGTAGACCAAATAAAAAGAAATACCATGCCCATTTTAGCTCTCGATTGGCAAAGATAAAACGCAAAATGGAACGGCTTTCTGTTGCTTGATCCGCAGCGCGACCATATACATAGGTTTTTTGCACTGGCAAATAGGAGAATAGGCCTTCTGCATAGAGGTGGTTGTTGCTTTTTAACAGGTAGTAATTCGTCAAGATAATAGGATCAAATCCGATGATTAGCTGCCCTTCTCCCTGTCGAAAACGCACCAAGTTTACTTGCTTGATGGTGTCTTGAATGGTTTTGTATCCCAAGATATCCAGCTGGTTTTTTAGGCTATCTGCCAGTTCAAATCCATTGGAATAGTTTACATTGCGAATGGTGAATTTCTGCTTGGTTAACTGGCTATTGACCAGTTCTATTACCGTATTGGGCTCATCTTCGTTTGGAATCGTCGTATACACTTGGGTGCGCTCTAAGCCGAAGGGCTCCAAAAAAGCATTGTTGAAATCAGCTTGTATAATCAACGCTGTGTTACCTGCTTCGATATAATCCTTGAGGTAATCTGCTGTATATTGATCTAAATCAAAATTTTTATCCTCAAGCACAATGAGGTTATTTGATTGAAGTGTATCATAGCGTTGCAAAGAGAGAAAGTCATAAACCGCATCGGTGAAGTACCCAATGGAATCTTGTGCCAATAATGTGGCTAATTCTTGATCTAGTATATATAATCCATAGGGATTCTTATCGCGATTATCATAGGTTTCATACCAGTGAATCGGTTTCTTCTTTCCACTTTCATAAATGAAAACACAGGTAACTAAAACCAATAAGGCAATACCAAACTTTTTTAAGGAGCTGTTCATCGTTTCGTTGGATTTAGTTTTGCATCAAATGATTTTTTCGCCTTGCCGAATTCTTCTTCCGTAATTTCGTAGGCTCCATACCAAATATTGTTGTAGAGATAGGAGAGGTAGGTGAATTGTTCTCTTTCTTGGGAGTCTTTCAGCTCATACGAATAGTCTGCATTGGTTTTTTCAGGTGCCCAGGTGATTTTTTCTTGCGCTTGTAAGCGTTGTAATAACCACAGATAGTACAGTCGAATAGCTAAACGATAGTGTTTCTTTTCTATGGCTTCTGTCAGGAGGTATTCAAAATCAGTAGACTTAAAGTCTTCAGAAGTTAAATCCTCAAAAGCGTTCATTTTCTTGCCATTCTTTTTGAATAACCAGTACATGTCCTTTTGAATAAAGGCTCGTACTAAGTAAAAGAGAATCAGTCCAATTAGAACAAACCCTAGGATGCGCAAGAAGACAAGGTAGTAATTCTGGTCTAGTTCTTTTGTAACTTTAGATGAAAAATTACGTCTGAACCAATCCCCAATGGCTTGTTTAATTTGTTGAAAAAGGCCAACTTCTTTTTCTATTTCTTCATAGGTAAAGGCCTCTTTTCCTTTGTAGTTCTGTTTAAACTTTTCCCTAAACTTTTTGGCATAGACGGCTCCTTCCGTATCGTTTAATAGATAGCGGGTATTGGCTGCTACTTTGGTTGTATCTACTTCGGCTTCTTTTACATTTTCAGTGACTTGAACAGGACAATCGTCGCAATCGTCCGCTTGCTCTTGTGCCTGAAGGACAGGGATAGACAAGAAATAGAAGAAAAGGCAGAGAAAGGAAAAAGAAAAGCGTTTATTCATTATGCGAACCAATACTGTCAATTTTGCGTTTAGTAAAGAAATTTTCCTCTTTTTCTCTTTCGCTATAAAAGATAATTCCTTGGTTGATAAACATGATGTTTTGCGCTAAGGTTCCCAAGAGGATGTAGACAAAATACAGCAGTACAATTCCCCAAGTGATGGCGGAAGTCAGCAACTGACTTTCTGAAACTTGTGGGTCAAAAAACATGCCTCCACCTAAGATAAGCAGCTGAATGATAAACGAGGGAATAAAGGTAATCAGCGAAGTGATAATATAGAAAATAAAGGTATTTCCAATGATGGACCAATAATTATAGCGCACGTATTTAATCGCATTTCCATAAGCCGTAAAAAAGCCGACATTTCTCGTGAGGTATTCATAGAAAGCAAGGGTTAAAACGGCATAAGCAGTCGGTATCATTAAGATTAAGATTGGAATACCAACGATCAAAAAGACTAAGAGTACAGAGATGTAGAATAAGATCGTCAGTAAGGGAATAACGAGAAAAGTCGTCCCCAAGAAAAACACGATGATCAGACCTAATTTATCTTTGATTTGTTTCCCAATAACGTTTTGGTTTACGGGTTCATCAGTAGCAGCGGCCAAGTTTTTCATGTATAGCACTGGGTAGGAGTAACAGATGATTCCCATAACAAGTGCGACAAGGACTAGACCACCGATGGCTAATAGTCCCAAGGCGAGGTGTTCTTCAAACAGTTGAGATATAATGCGCTCTGGATTATATCCTCCATATGCATTGGCCGATACAGCCGAAGATACGCCCAGATCAGCTAAGAGATAAATAAAAATCAGGATGAGGAATAGGGGAATACCACACAGTTTTAAAAAGTGTTTGAAATAGTTTTTTCCCTCTAGTTTTAAAAAGGTAAATGTGTCGCTTACAAGCGCACTAAAATCGCGTTTTTGAAATAATAGAAACATAGCAATTGTTTTTATAATAGGTTTAGTTTTTTAGCTAGGCGTTTGGGATATAGAAAGAAATAAAAAAAGATAAGACTGAAAGTTCCCAAGATAATGGCGTAATTCAGTATATCGGGCATGGCTTTGGCATGTCGCGTAATAAAACCTTCAATAAATCCAGCTAGGATAGTAAAGGGTACGGTAGCTATGAAGATAGCTAAGGCATCTTTAAACCCTGTTTTGAGTGAATTTAAGCGCGAAAGTGTTTTGGGAAATAACATACTAGCGCCTAAGACGATTCCAGCAAATGCTTCGACCACCATCGCTGTGATCTCAAGGGCTCCGTGTAACCAAATTCCCCTTACACTGTCCATAAAGGCGTGTTCATTGACGAAAAAATACTGAAAGGTTCCCAACATAACACTGTTGTACAAAAGAAAGAGGAGCGTTCCTAAGCCTGCGGTTAAGCCAAATAAAAAGAAGCGCAACCCCACGTATAAATTATTGGCTGTGATTCCAATAAAACTACCCCAGGTACTTCCCGATTGGTAGATCGCCATAGCGTCCTCATTTTTAATGTTGTCTAGCGTTTGGTTTACATAGGAATCGCCCAATACATTACGCGCAAATTCAGGATCATAATGGGTTGATATAACTCCGATTGCAACGAATAGTACAAAAACCAAAAGGGTGAAGTTTAGCTTGCGCTTATGTCGATAAACGGTTAGGGGAACATCCAAAAGAAAAAAGCGTTTCACTCGACTTTCTTCAATTCGTTTTGTTTTATATATTTTTTGGTAGGTTTGTATGGCCAAACTGTTTAAATATTGTGTAATTTTGCTCTTTGGGTAAAAAGTCTTGGCATATGCTAAATCGTTCATGATTTGCATGTATAATTCAGCAAGATAGTCTGGTTTTTGCGTTTGCGAAGAATAAAGGGCCTTTTCATATGAAAGCCAGAGCTCTTTGTTTTTTTTAATAAACGCAACTTCTCTCATGAGGTGATTAGTTAAAAATATAATTATGGCTAAATTAACAATAAATACAACACAAAACATAGAAATAGATTTTAAAGCTGCCGCTATAGGGGAGCGTATCTTGGCTTTTATGTTGGATATGATCTTTAAAGTTTTGTATATGATTGTGTTCTATTATGTTGATCACCTGTTTCAGTGGTCTGATTATTTTAACAGTGATTCTTGGTCTTATAATGCCTATTGGGTGGTTGTTGCACTGCCTATTATTTTCTATAGCGTTTTTTTTGAAGTAGCCATGCAAGGAGAAACGCCTGGGAAAAAAATTATGGGCATCAAGGTCATTAAAATCGACGGATATCAAGCGACAATCGTCGACTACTTTGTTCGATGGATCCTGCGCGTATTAGATATTTTAGCCTCCAATGGTATTGTCGCTATTTTCAGCATTATTTTTACGCAAAATAGCCAACGTTTGGGGGATGTTTTTGCTGGTACAACGGTTATTAGTACAAAGAATAGAATTAATATAGGCACTACGATTTTCCGTGAAGTAGAGCAGGAGTATATCCCTGTGCTTCCACAAGTTATTCGCCTCTCGGATGCGGATATTGGTGTAGTCCAAGAGATTTACCTCCGTTATAAAGGAAGTCAAGATTTTTCATTAATTAAAGCTTTAGCCCGTAAATTGGAATCAGAATTGGGGATTGACAAAGGCAAGTTGGAATTGAGCAATCAAGCGTTTGTTGAATTAGTCCTCAAGGACTACAGCCATTATACGGGTAAAGAATAATAAATTTTCATGTTGAGTTTTTTTGAGATTTTAGATTTGCTCGGAACAATGGCGTTCGCTATTTCCGGAGCATTAGCAGGGCGCGAACGCAAGTTAGATTTATTCGGAATGATTATTTTGGCATTTGCAACTGCCGTTGGAGGAGGAACCATACGCGATATGATGATCGGTATTACACCTGTGTTCTGGTTAACGGATCTGAATTATTTTTACGCGACCTTCTTCGGGGTGTTTCTCGCTTTAGTGTTTTATAAGCGCTTTACTATTTTGCGCTACTCCCTGTTTTTATTTGATACAATCGGAATTGCCGTTTTTACCTTAATCGGTATTGCTAAGGGAATGTCTGTAGGGTTACATCCTGTTTTTTGTATTGCTTTAGGAACTATAACCGCTTGTTTTGGTGGAGTAATCCGCGATATTTTAGCGAACCAAATTCCCATTATCTTTAAAAAAGAGATTTATGCCACCGCTTGTATTTTCGGCGGTTGTGTTTATTATCTATTGGATCACTATCAGGTGAATAAGGAAATAATCTATATCACCACAGCTGGAAGTATTATTGCGTTGCGCTTGTTTGCCGTGCGCTATAAATGGAGCTTGCCTTTTGCCCACGAACAGGAGGAATAGTTTACGGGTTACGGTTGATAGTAATCGGTTGACACAATTCACAATTTACAATTTACAATTTACAGTTTACGGTGATGAGCCGATGAGTCCTTCAAACCGCAAAGTGCAAAGTGCAAAGAACAAAGAGCAAAGAACAAAGTGCAAAGAGCAAAGTGCAAATAACAAAAAAGCTTGAGACTATCTCAAGCTTTTTTGTTTATTGTATGTTTTTTCTCGTATTGAAAAATCTACCCTTTACGCGTCACTTATCACCCATCACTTCTATTACTCCTGTAGCGTACTACTTGTATGAGTTTCAAAGTGATCGGGACTCAAGATAACGATTCCTTTTTGTAAGAGTAAGTTATTGGGGTAGGAGATTTGCTCCCCATCTTTGGTGACCAATAGAATGTAAAAGGCTTTGATGTCGACAATTCTCGCCTCCGTTGGGAAATCTTTATCCTGAATTCGAATAATATCTCCAATGCGAAAGGGAAAGGAAAAGAAAAGCAAAATACCAGCAGTGATATTGCTCAACAACGACCACTGGGCAAACATGGCTACACCGATAACGGTAAAAACAGAAGTGAGTGTCAGCCAAATATTGTCTTTTTCAACCCCCCATATGGTGAAGATAATAACGACGAGCAACACGATAAGTAGGAGGTTAAACAAGCGGATGACCACCGCTTCACGTCCTTCTTTTATGTCGGATTTTTTTGAAAAAGAATGGATAATACTGTTGATTATCTTTCGAGATATCAAGTAAATAAGAAACGCGATTGCCGTAATTATGGCTTTCAATAAATATCCTTCAGGCATTTTTTTATCTATTTTATAAACAGTAGTAATTCTTTCATTAATTCCGTTGTTGGTAAACCAACAATATTGGTATACGAACCATTGATGCGTTCAATTCCCACAAGGCCAATCCACTCTTGAATTCCGTATGCTCCTGCTTTGTCATAAGGTTTGTACTGATCGACGTAATAGTCGATTTGCGCTGCTGTCAGTTTCGAAAAGTGAACTTCTGTTACCGCGTGAAAAGTATGTTCTTTTTGCGTGGTTTTAAGGCAAATGGACGTAATTACTTCATGCATTTTGCCAGATAAGCTTTGAAGCATAGCGACAGCTTCTTCCCGATCTTGGGGCTTACCTAGTGACTTTCCTTCATTCCAAACCGTTGTATCGCTAGTGATTAGTATTTCTTTATCATGCTCAAGCGCAATAGAAGAAGCTTTTAATCGCGCAATAAAATCGGTGATTTGTTCTCGTTGGAGTTCGGGTGGATAAATTTCGTCTATATCCGAAGCGCGCACAACAAAGGTCAAGCCTAAATCGGTGAGAAATTGCTTGCGTCTGGGCGAATTTGATCCTAATACAATCGCATAGTTATGGAGTATTTGATAGGGCATATACAGAGGGGTTAATCGTATTTAGCATCAAAGTGTTGAAACCATTTTTGTTGGGTTTTCATCACTTGTTCAATTACTTCTCTTACAGCTCCTTCACCGCCATTTTTGTGTGAAATATAGCGGGAGATACGCTTAATTTCTGGTGAGGCATCCTGTGGTGCTGTAGGTAGTGCTACATGTTGCATCACGTGATAATCGGGAATATCATCCCCCATATACAAGATCTCTGCTGCTTTCAGGTTGTGTTCTGTACAGTATTTTTTAAAGATTTCTACTTTATTCGAAACGCCTAAGTAAATGTCTTTCACCCCTAGGTTGTGCAATCTTGTTTTTACTCCTTCATTGCTTCCTCCTGAAATGATACATACGCGATAGCCGTTTTCTAAGGCGGCTTTGATAGCATATCCATCTTTTATATGCATTATTCTCAATAAATCTCCAGTATTGGTAACGTGAACTTTACCGTCTGTTAAAACGCCATCTACATCAAATATGAAGGTAGTGATGTCGTTCATGATCTCTTTAAAGTGTTTAGACATTATCTATTTTGTATTGATTTTGTGATAAGTTGATAAATTTCTTTTTTCGTGCTATCCGTTAGTAGCGTTAAGTGCTGATTGATCGTGTTTTGATCGCCTCTTGATGCTGGTCCTGTTTGCGCTTCTACAGGAGATAATTCCATGATTTTATTTGCCGTTTCTGCAATCAATGGTTTTAGAATTTCAAAGGGTACCTGATGTTCTTTACATACCTCTTCGCCTAGGGTAAACATATGATTGGTAAAGTTGTTGACAAAAACCGCTGCTAAATGGATGGCTTTGCGCTGTTCTGAGGAGATTTTATACACGCGTTCAGAAAAGCTAACGGCTATGCGCTCTAACAGCTGAAAGTCCTCCTTGTGGTTGGCTTCAATACAAAAGGGAATGGAAGTAAAGTCAACCTCTTTTTCTTTGGTAAACGATTGCAACATATACAGCACACCTCTGCGCTCCAATTTGAGAGCCGACATGGGAATCGTACCCGAAGTATGTACGACAAATTGATTCGCAAGGGGAATAGAGGCAGATACTTCTTCTATGGCACTGTCGCTTACTGCAATGATGAAAATATCAGCAGGTTGCAATTGAGCCATATCATGTACAACGATACTTTCAGGAACCAAATCGGTAACCGAATTCGTATTTCTTGCGTATATTTGTTGTAAGTGTAACTGGTCACTATCTAATATGTTTGCAATTAGATGGTGTGCAACTTTTCCAGATCCTAAAATTGTTATTGTAACCATAAGGTAAAGATAAAGATTTAATAGGAATGCCTGGAGAATTTAAAAGAATTTATTGGTATGAATAAAGATATAGAACACCTAGAAGATATTCAACTGTTGGTCAATACGTTTTACGGTAGAGTACAGCAAGATGACCTGATTGGCCCCATATTTAATGAACGATTGGAGGGAAAATGGCCCTATCATTTAGAGAAGATGTACGCCTTTTGGCAGACAGTATTACTAGAAGAGCATACCTATAACGGACGACCTTTTCCACCCCATGCAAAACTGCCCGTACAGACGGAACACTTTGAGCGCTGGAAGCAAATTTTTAATACAACAGTAGATGAATTGTTTGAAGGGAAAATTGCCGAAGAAGCGAAATGGCGCGCTGAGCGCATGGCTACCATGTTTTTAAGTAAAATTGAGTATTTTAGGAATGGATGATGGGAAATGGGAGATGGGAGATGGGAAATGGGAGATGGGAAATGGGAGATGGGAAATGGGAGATGGGAAATGGGAGATGGGAAATGGGAGATGGGAGATGGGAGATGGGAAATGGGTGATGGTGCAAAGAACAAATCGCAGAGAACAAAAAAGGAATGAGTGTATCAAACTCATTCCTTTTTTTGTCGTGTATTGTGAGCCGGTTCGACACTCATCTCCCTTTTCTCATCTCCCTTCTCCTTACTTATTTCTTCTTACCGTTATTGAACTTAATATTACCTAGCGGATTTTTTGGCTTATCTGATTTAGCAAAGGGTTTTTTACCTCCCGTTGTACTGCTTTTGGGTTTGCTACTCGTTGGTCTTGCTGGTGCAGGACGATCAGTTTTTACCTTTTTAACAATATTCTCTTTGTTTTGTTGTAACACATCCATTGGATTTTTAGGATCTTCTTTTGTTCCTCTGAGGTAAATTACCAATCCATTCAAAAAGTTTCTTAGAATCTGATCCCCACATTCCATGTATTTTGGGTGATCTTCATTTCTAAAGAAGTTTCCTAATTCTCCTTTAGAAACTCTAAAATCAACCAATTCTAGAATTTCAACTATTTGCTCATCTCTAAGTTGTAGGGCAACTCTAAGCTTCTTTAAAATATCGTTATTTGTCATTTGTAGGTACTTATATTTTATCTTTTAATACTTTTATTTCATCGCGTAATTGAGCAGCTAACATAAAGTTTAAATCCATTGCTGCTTTTTCCATTTCTTTTCGCTTGGTGTTGATTAGCTTTTGAATTTCTTCTTTCGAATGGTATTTGATCTGTTCTTCTGCTACTTTTTTCACCTGTTCACCCAGCAATTCATCATAGGACGGCTTGACTAATTCACTGCTAATTTTTTTATTGAGCCCTTTTGGCGTAATGTTGTGTTGGGTGTTGTACAGCATTTGTTTGCTGCGTCTGTATTCAGTCTCGTCTATGGTTTTTTGCATGCTGGCTGTAATTTTATCGCCATACATAATAGCCTTTCCATTGACGTTCCTAGCCGCTCTACCTACGGTTTGGGTTAGCGATCGATGGCTGCGTAAGAAACCTTCTTTATCTGCATCTAAAATAGCTACTAGTGATACTTCTGGTAAGTCTAATCCTTCTCGAAGTAGGTTGACCCCAATAAGTACATCAAACAACCCTTTTCTTAGGTCTTGCATAATTTCCACGCGTTCAATAGTGTCGATGTCCGAGTGAATATAACGACAGCGAATGCCCATTTTGGCAAAGTACTTCGCGAGTTCCTCGGCCATGCGTTTGGTTAGCGTGGTAACTAAAATACGTTCATCAACGTCCACGCGTTGCTGAATTTCTTCAATTAAATCGTCAATTTGATTTTCTGTTGGACGCACTTCGATGATGGGGTCTAATAATCCCGTTGGACGTATTAGCTGTTCAACGATAATCCCTTCACTTTTTTGCAACTCATAGTCTGCAGGTGTAGCAGATACATAAATGACCTGATTTTGCATACTTTCAAACTCTTCAAATTTTAAGGGTCTGTTGTCTAGTGCAGCGGGTAATCGAAAGCCGTATTCTACGAGATTTTCTTTTCTTGAGCGGTCACCGCCATACATAGCGTGTACTTGAGAAATAGTCACGTGACTTTCATCAACCACCATCAAGTAATCATCGGGAAAGTAATCCAATAAACAGAAAGGACGTGTGCCGGGAGCTCTGCCATCTAAATAGCGGGAGTAATTTTCAATTCCCGAACAATAGCCTAATTCCTTCATCATTTCTAAGTCGAAGTTCGTTCGTTCCTCTAAGCGCTTTGCTTCTAGGTGTTTGCCTATTTCTTTGAAGTAGGTGACTTGTTTCTCCAAATCCTGTTGTATTTCCCAAATAGCATTGTTTAATACGTCAGGTGAAGTAACGAACATATTGGCGGGGTAAATATTTAATCGGGTAAATTTTTCAATGACTTGTGCGGTTGTCACATCAAAGACTTCTATGGCTTCAATTTCATCGCCAAAGAAGTGAATGCGATACGGGTGATCGGCATAGCTGGGAAATACTTCTATGGTATCACCTTTAATTCTAAAATAACCAGGTAAAAAATCGGCTTCTGTTCGCGCATATAAACTTTGAACAAGGCGATGCAATAGCTGTGTTCGACTAATTTCTTGGTCTAGTTCGATTGAAATCACGTTCTTTTGAAATTCAACTGGATTTCCAATACCGTATAGACAAGAAACGGAAGCTACAACTAAGACATCTCGACGCCCAGAGAGTAGGGTAGACGTAGTGCTTAAACGCAGCTTTTCTAGTTCGTCATTAATTGATAAGTCTTTTTCGATGTATTGTCCCGTAACGGGAATAAAAGCTTCGGGTTGGTAGTAGTCGTAATAAGAGACAAAATACTCAACGGCATTGTCGGGGAAAAAGCTTTTAAATTCAGAGTACAATTGAGCAGCCAAAGTTTTGTTATGAGCCAAAACGAGGGTAGGTCTTTGTACTTCTTTGATGACATTGGCAACACTAAATGTTTTACCAGATCCTGTTACACCAACGAGCGTTTGATATTGCTGATCGTCTAGAATTCCGCGGGTCAATTGGGCGATTGCCTCGGGTTGATCACCGGTGGGACTATAATCAGATTGTAAATCAAATTTCATAACTACGTATTTAACTGCAAAGGTACACATTTAAACAAAAAAAAGCACAAGCTTTAGGCTTGTGCTTTTTACTATTAATTAAGTACTAATTAGTTTACTTTGAAGATTACTCTTCTAGCAACGTTTTTAGCTTGAGTACCATCGATACCGTTTCCTTTAGCTGTAACTTTTCCAGCAGGAACTCCAGCTTTAACCAATAGATCTTTTACAGCGTTTGCACGTCTTGTAGATAATTTTTGGTTATAGTCTTTGTTTCCAGTTGAATCAGCATATCCGCTAACTTCTAAAGAAGCTGAAGGATTGTTTTTCATGTAAGAAATGATGAAGTTAATACCTTCTAAAGTAGTAGGTTGAACTTTATCAAAATCAAAATTAACAGCTACGTAACCTTTGTTGATTAATTCTTTAACCATTGCAGCGTCGTCAGCAGTCATGTTCGTAGTATTTCCGTATTTTTCTTGGAAATAAGCTTCGATATTGTCAGCGATACCGTTGTTGTTTTTGTCGATATTTCTACCTCTTGAATCAACTAAAGCACCAGCTGGCGTATTTGGTTCTAAATCTAAGTAATCTGCTACACCATCGTTATCAGAGTCAACTAACATTGCTTCGATATTATCGATTCTGTTAGCCAAAGCGTTGATTTCGTAGTTCGATTGAGATTCTTGAGAATACCAGTCTGCGTGTTGTCCGTTTTTACCTAAATAGATCGATACACCTACTGTAGCATTGAACATCGTTCCTTGGAATACAGAGCGGTTTGTTGCAGTAACACCATCCCAGTTTCTATCTTGTTGTGTATTTTGAATTACTGTAAAGTCAGCGTTTAAAGCTACTCTAGAGTGTAGTCTAACTTGACCTGTTAAACCAGCCATTAAATGACCCATTTTGTCATTGCTAGAGAATTGATTCCCGTTTAACCAAGAATACCCTCCACCCGCGTGAGCTTGTAATCCAAAAGTTTTAGTCCAGTTTTCGAAGTTTAGGATTCTTCCTAAGTTAACTACTCCTTCTAAACTTACTCTGTAGTAATCAGCTTTAGCATTTAAATTACTGTTTGTCCAGTTATCTAATTGATCAAAACCGAATGAAGCTTTAACACCAAATTTATTGTTGATGCTATATCTAACACCTCCGTCTAAATGTAAGTTTTTGAAAGTCTCAGCAGCGTACCCTGGACTTAATGTTCTCGCTGGTTTTGCAAAACCTGCGTTCAAATCAACTGACCACTTATTATATGGCTTGTCTTGAGCATTAGCACAAAGACCTACTGTAAGTGCTAATAAAGATAATGTGATTTTTTTCATAATTTAATTTTTACTTTCACTTGTCAGCTATCGTAATAGCTATTATTGTTTCGTTTACGAGGCAAATATACTATAAAGTTTTTAAATATACATTTTTTATAAAAAAAATACAATTTTTTCAAATCGCGTCAGATTATGTAAAATCAATTTTAAGCTGATTTTTATTGTGTAAATGCTGTTTTTTATCGCTTGAATTGAAGATAATTTATATTTTCGATAGTATATTAGCTAATTTCTCTTTTTAATTTTTTCTCCATGACGAAGGTTCCAAATGGGATTATTGAGGCAATACACACAAAAAATAAGGTTTTGTTAGACCATTTTAACTCATTTTTGATTAAAAAAGCGAAAACAATATAGGCAATGAATAAAATGCCGTGTGCCATACCAACTTTTTGCACCATATAAGGGCTGTCCCAGATGTATTTTAATGGCATTGCAATGAACAATAGTAGCAGAAGAGAAACCCCTTCTAAGAAGGCTGTAATCCTAAATAGATTAACCATAATATAGCGTCTTAAAATTATAGGGGCTAAAATAGGGTTAATGCCGATTAATTCAAATATTTAGCTGGAGATTAATGCTAAATATTTCATAAAAAAAAAGGCCTAGTAAAACTAGACCTTTTCGGTTATGCTAAAAGTTTAGCATTATATTCTTTCAAATCAGCTAGATTGTGCTTATTCGTTGGATCTTTAAAAAGCGACAATAAGTATTGTAAGCTTTCAATATCATTTTGAGCGACAACCGCATCGTTTTCAACAACGTCTTCTTCGTCTATCGGCTCATCATTAGGAATAGCAATGAAAAAACCAGTATTATTTTCAATGTGCTCATACGTTAGTCTAATTGCTTTTACTAAGGTAGGTACCTCTTCTAGTAAAGCGTATTCTCTTAATTTCTTAAGGTTTGGAACGATTTGATCCACGACAAGACCATTTGTAACTAAATCAGATTGTATTAACTTAATTAGTTTAATTGCATTTGCGTTTTCCACAGTATTAAATTTTGGGTATTATTAATTGTAGGACAAAAATAAGCTTTTTAATAGTTTAGCAAATAAAAAAGTTAAATTAATTTTATTCACGCCCTGTTTTTTTGCGTATTCCGCTATTGTTTAGGGACTTTGTAATTAAAATTCTCTCCCTTTCTACTCCTTATTTTACTGTGTTTTGGTTCATCGGCTAAAAATTGTGGCTCGTGTTGCTTCTTCCTCCTTGGCTGTTTGTTGGCTGTTTGATCTACTTCGGCTGTGCAAGGAGGTTTACATCAAGGTGAGCAGTACCTCATCTTGTGGAGAAAGTCCTTGACAATTGGGGGTACCTAGTACCTATTTAGGTCAACCTATAGTGAAACTTGAGGCTGTATTTTCACTTCCCATGCAATTTTAGGCCACTGTTTTTTTCTGGATCACCTAGTAAGGGAGCTAATTATTGGAAAAAAGCTAGGGCTATAGCACTGATTTATGCCTATAAGAGTCCGCTGTTTATTTTGTTATTTTATTGAAAAAAATGGAATTGCCTTAAGAAATTGAGTTTTGCAGCTGAAATTTTATAATTGAAAGCTATCGTGGTGTTTTTTACTCCTATGCTTCGTTCTATATAGGGGTAAGGTAAGTTGCCTAATCTAAGGATGGGCTGTTTCTGTTGTGTATGTTTTGTTTTATTCTGTATTATTTGGTATTTTTTGCTGTTGTTTTGTAATTTTGTTACATATAATTTAAAATAGTAAAATAAATGTTAAAGGGTGTTTCAAATACTTACTTTGATCATGTTGGAGGTCTTTTGATACAGGTGTTAACATCTCAAAAGTTAAATTTGTTTAGATGAAAAATAGAAATAATGTGAAAAATTATGTAAAGTGAAAGAGAATTATGTAAAAATTATTAGATCCGAAAAATTATAAAATACACGTTTTTAGGTGGTGTGATTAAGTTTATTTACTAATACAGGATGAAAGACGATGCTAAGGTTCGTCTGAGCAATAATGTAGTAATCAATTCGTTAAGTTTAACTGTTGTGATGCTCAAAGCAAAGTCCTATTGATTAACAAAAAAGTATATGATAAAGTTGTCCGATTGGAATGCTAACGTACAGGTTGATAAGTTCTATTATTTATTGTTTGTTCTTTTTATTTTTTTATTAACCGCTAATTATTACAATGCTTTAATAGAACACAAAACGGTTTATATTATTAATTTCTTTGCTCTTGTGTTTAGTTTGAAATTATCTCGGGTTGTCAATGATTCGCCAGATGTTGTCCTGAAAACCCAAATTACACAGATGATGAGTCTGTCTATCCTTCTGCTTGTTCTTAGCTTTCTTCCCATTCCGTTTTGGATACTCGTTACCTTGAATAATTTTTTTGGCATCGTGTATTTTGGTTTCTTTTATTTTCATCAGGTTCGCTATAAAGATGCTTTTAAAGTTGTTGAATCCTATATCAGTATATCGCATACCTTTTTTGTAATCTATCTGTTGTTACTCAATCTTCAAGGTTATTTTTTCAACAACAACACCAATGATTTGGTTATTATGCTTGGCTATGTACAGGTAGGACTTCAATATGTATTGTTAGTGCTATCAATATTCACCTATTTTTTTTATAATAAGCAGCTAAAAGACAGGGAATCGGAGACTTTTTTTCTTGCTAAAGATTGGAATGTAGAAGGACCAAAAGAATTGCTCCTAGAGGAGAAGAAAGAAGTAGAAACCGAGGTTTATCGATTAAAGTATCAAAATAAAGAGTTAGCAGGACAAATTCTCGATTTTTTTGATCAGGAAAAGGTTTTTCTACAGTGTGATTTTAGTTTGGAAACCTTGTGTCAATACATACCTAGAAGTAGTGTACAACAGGCAAGCTATGTGATAAACAATCACCTCAATACTAGTTTTTATAAATTGGTTGCTTTTCATCGGATCATTGAATCTTTGCAATTATTGAAGAATAGGCCCGATTGGACGCTGTTAGCTGTTGCTGAAGAATGTGGTTTTAAATCCGTTAACACCTTTAATAAATACTTTAAAGATTTAACCGGATTTAGCCCTACTGAATACCGTGTAATTATTGAAAAAAGTAAAAGGAAATTATGATTGGGATGTTGGTTTGTTTTGTTGTGTATGCGCTCTTCTATTGGCTAAATGGAAGGAGAAATAAAGAAAGATTGAACGTGTTTTTGTTGAGCTGTACGATTTTAGGTTTGAATGCAGTACTTGATTTGATAGATTCTTATGCCCATTTGCCTTCGAGTTTTAGTTTAGGCACTGTTTTTTTCTTGTTACATGGAGCAGGGTTAATCTATGTATTGAAAGTAAGGCATCCCTTTCTGTTTGTACATTATATGCCTGTTGTGATTTTAACGTTGTATTATTTGTATAAGCTAGTGGTGGATGGTACAGGATTTGACGTGCAGCCATTGCATGATATTTTGCTATTGCTTATTAGTGTAATGGCCTTACTTTATGGTTGCTATGGTTATTGGTGTTTGATTGACAAGGTTTTATTTCCAGCATTGAAGCAATACTTTGCTTTTTATATTGTCACCCTCTTTTGTATTTCAATTTCATTTTTAATGGCTTATTACTATCGGGCTCCTCTTTTCTCTTACGTTGATTTTGTTTTTTATTTGACTAGTTTTTGTTTGTTAAGTGCCGCATTACTACATGAAGTAAAAGCATTTATTAACTCGAAATTAAGTCACTACAATTCGGTAGTAACAGGGCAATTGGAACGAGAAACAACTCGAATATTCGGAGAGGTGGCTTTGGATGTGTCCCTACCCGAAAATGAGAAATTGTCTTTGTGGTCTTCTCAACAATCCAGAAGATCAAATTTATTTCAGCTGACGAAAGGGGCTGTTTTTGAAAAGGAACCGATTGAATGTAGAGTGGATGAAATTCGTCAGGTTATTACGGTGAAGTTAATTGAAACACGCTTGTTTTTAAATCCAGTTTTAAATTTAGAAGAATTGGCTCGTGTTTTGCAATTTCCAAAAGCAGAACTTACGGAGTACTTTAAAGTATCTTCTGCTGCTACTTTTAAGCAGTATATCAATCGGTTACGAGTGGAGTATGCTGTACTTATGATTAGGGAAAATGAAGAAAATTATACCGTTGAGGAATTGAGCTTACTTTGTGGGTTTAATACGCGTTTATCTTTTTATAGAGCATTTGTAGAAGTATTTGGTTTTGCCCCTTCAGCGATTATGAGTTAGTTGTTCCTGAAAAATTAGGGCTTACCATAAGAACGAAAAAAAGTGGCAAGTAGCACTGCACTTTTTTCATGATCCGGCTGTGGGATTTAAAACAAGCAGCGTTATACCTAAAACAGGAGGGACGGTCTAAGCGTAGACCGTCCCTCTATTTTTATTCCTTTTTGTTACGAGTTCCAGCTTAGTGGTCTACGTGTACAAAATTTCCTTCTTGGTCAAAAAGAAGCTCTATTTCTTGTCTTCCTTTTTGTATTTCTACTTCGTACCCCTGGCTTTTTTTCTCGACGCCCACCAATTTAAAATCGCTGTAGTTGAGTTGAATATAGGTCGTTAAAGCAACAGGCATTAGATCAGATGGGATTTCTTTGTTTTGTTTGGTTTCCATTTCAATCCAATCGCCTTGTTGATTAAATTCAATTTTAATCCCATTAGTGAGGTAGACTTTGTACGTTACTGCCTTGTCTACTTCTTTTTTAACTAAAACAATCCCAGCATCAGAAAAATGTGTGGTCAAGAAGTTTTTCACCGCGGTAGGTAATTGATCTGCCTGAATCACTTGTTCATCCTCCTCTGCATCTAAATCAAGCCCTACAAATTCTTGTTGAGCCGTAAAGATTAATTCCAATCCACTATTTAGTTTAACTTCGTACCCCTTTGCGTCTTTGTCTATTTCAATACTAAAGCTCTCCTTATCATATTCTTCTATATAGGCTTGGATTAATGGAACTTCTTGCTGGAGAAATGCCGCTGGAATTGCACTGTGATCCTTTGTCTCTATTTCAGTCCAATGACCAGATTGATCAAAGTCGATTTCGATGTTGTTATCTAAGATCAGCTCGTAAAATGACCCGTAATAATTCGGGGTATTTACTTTAGTTGCCTTTACAACTGTAGCCTGGGGAAAAGTCGTTTCAATAAACTTTTTCGCGTTCATAGGTACTTGATCCAGTGTGACTTGTTCAACTTGAGCGGAATGATTGTCATCGCTACTACAAGCAGTAAAACCTAGGGTAAGTGCTCCAAATAGAGCCAAAGCAATTATTTTCTTTTTCATGACGTGTTTTTAATTAGTGATCAATTCGCTTGAATTCTCCTGATTTTGAGAATTCGAGTTCAAGTCCATTGTTGAGTTCTACTTCGTATCGTCTTCGCTCATTGCTGACTTTTATTACATGAGCTCCTGGGTAATTGGCTGTAATATAGTCTACAATTGGCTTTAGGAGGAATGTAGTAGGCAACTGATTCTTATTGCCATCTACTTCTTCCCATGCTCCCGATTGATCAAATTCTATTTCGATCTGATCCGTGAAGGTTACTTTATACGAGACAGATAGTAAATCGACATCTTTTTCTACTAATTGAATGGTTTTTGCATTAAAATGGGTATCCATAAATGCAAGTGCTTTTTTCGGTAATTCACTTTTTGTAATGACAATGTCTTTGGCTAGTGTTGATTGACTCGTTAACATGACAATCGCACTAAAGATTCCGAATAGTACTGTTTTAAAATTTTTCATGGCTATTTATTTTTCTATTTGTACTACAAATCTACAGCTAGAATCTGGAAAGAATTGGGAATTTGGCTAAAAAAAAGAAATAGCAGCGTTTTTATAAAAAACAACTTTTTTTTGTGTATCTTATTGAAAAACAGGGTTTTTTGTATTAAATTTGTGCCAATGTTGATCCTGAGATGGCACCTATATGCATAAAAATTCGTATATTGTATGCTAATGAAAAAGGAGAGGGATCACTTACCTCAGTACAGGAGTGAGAAGTCCTGTTTTCAAAAAAAGAATTAAAAAGGAAAAGAAATGAAAAAAGGAGGGGTACTAATCTTGGGTATTTTTACTTTTATAAGCTGTACTACAACCACAAAAAAAGCAGAAGCCAAGAGTGGCGAAGAACAGCAAGTGAAAACCCAAGCGGAAACGCCAAAGATTGGAGGAGAAAAAGACGATCACGGTTGTCTGACTGCTGCAGGTGAAACGTGGAGCGAGTTGAATCAGACCTGCTTGCGTTTGTTTGATCAAGGGCTGCGTTTAAATCCAGTACAAGTGGAGGGAAGTGCCGTTATCAGTGCATTTGTTGTATTTAATGCAGATCAATCCAAGTTACAGCTGTTCCTTCCTACGGAAGCTCAACAGCTACTTATTTTAGATAAAAAAGAAGGTAATGTTTACCAAGACGCTACTTATACGTTTGATGGAACAGAGGGAGTTCTATACATCAACGGCGAGAAAAAGTATGCAAAGTAAACAAGATTTATTTTTCACGTTGTCATCAACTTTATGTAATGTTATGTTAGACACACCTCAGCAAAGGCCTACTTTATGAGGTGTGTTTATTTTTTATACCACTAGTCTTTATTTCTCTTTATCCCGTTGGATTGGTAAACGGTAAAACGATGCAATTGATCAAATTCGTATCGAATATGAAGTGATTCCGTGACTTTGATAATGGTTTGTACCAAAGACAAACCTAGGCCAGTGGATTCATCATTGGTTGTACTTCTAAAAAAGCGATTGTAGATGACGGATTCGTCTAATGCAGTATAGTGTGCACTAGTATTGGCTATTGTAAAGGCATTGTGTTGGAGTTCAATGACAATACTTCCTTGAGGAATATTGTGAATTAATGCATTTTTGAGCAGGTTTTGCACCAAGGTAATAGCAAGTCCTTTATCCATCAGCATAGTAAAAGCCTCACCCGTGTCCTGTAGGGTAACGCTTATATTCTTATAGGAGAATAAGTCCTCAAAGTCTTCGATGATTGCCTTGACGATTTGATTGAGGTTTACTTCTTGATACTGTTGAAATTGTTTGTTTTCAATTTTAGCCAACATGAGAAGTGATTTATTGAGTTTAATCAATCGGGATAAGCTTTGATGAATCGATCCAATTTGATTGATTTGTTCCTCGTTTAATCCTTCAGTTTCTGCGAGCAATTCGAGCTTATTGCTGATAATAGCCAAGGGCGTTTGTGATTCGTGCGCTGCATTGGATACAAAGGTTTTTTGTTGCTCAACCATTTCCTCAATGCGCGTGATCATTTTATTGATTTCTCGCTGTAAGTCTGTAAATTCTTTAATGGGGGTTTGAGTTTCAGCTGTACTGATTTTTTCGCCTAAGGTATAGGTCCTCAGATTATGTAGTAGGCGATAAAAGGGATTCCATACCGCCCGACGTAAAATAAAGTGATTAATGAGGTAAATGCTAAGTAGTAAAGCAAAATACAAGGCCAATACCGCTACGCCAAAATCGCGCAGTAAATCATCAGCTTCGATGGTTGACGTGCGTATTTCAAGTAGATAATGATCTCCTTTTTGGTCGACAAAGGTGGTCGTCAACATGCGTACGGGCTCTTCGTTATCATCTACATCCATGTAGATCATTTCTGTTGTAAATACATTTTTTTTGGTGTATTTCCCTGGTGCTAAGGGGGTGATTCTAAATCCACTAGTGCCAAAGGGAAGGAAGCTTTCGACCTGTGGATTGGTATAGGCTTTCTTGATGATTTCAGTCTTGCTATTTTTTAATCCGTCATCAATATTGTCATACACTTCTTCCGTCATAAAAGCATAAAAAATCAATACCCAAGCAGTTAGAACAAGGATGATTCCAACCGATAGATACCCCAACATATAATTGTGTAGCTTCATTTTACTCCTGTACTAGTTTATACCCCATGCCATATACGGATTGAATATTGGCGTCTGCTTGGTGGGTCTTCAGTTTTTTGCGTAGATTTTTTACTTGTGAATACACAAAGTCATAGCTGTCTGCTTCATCCATATTGTCGCCCCAAATATGTTCTGCTAAGGATGATTTAGTGACTAAGCGATTGGCATTGACCACGAAGTAATAAAGCAACTCGAATTCTTTGTTGTTTAATACCATGGGCGTTTCGTTTACCTTCACGGTTCGCTCATCCATAAAGATTTCGATATTGTTCCACTTCACGCTTTGAAATCCTTGCTGATGCTTACGGCGAAGCACCGATTTTATTCTGGCCAGTAGTTCCGATAGGTGAAAAGGTTTGGTTAAGTAATCATCTGCGCCGAGTTCCAATCCCATTACCTTGTCATCAATGGAGTCTTTGGCAGAAATAATAATGACAGAATCCTCTTTACCCATGCGTTTGATCTCGCGCAATACATCTATACCATTACCGTCTGGAAGCATAATATCGAGCAAGATACAATCGTAGTCATAGCCTATTAATTTTTCAATTGCTCGTTTAAAACTTTCAGCTACTTCAACCACATAACGTTCTTTTTCTAGCGATTCTTTCATAATCGCACGTAGTTCTTTTTCGTCTTCAATTACTAAAATTTTCATAGGTGTAGGATAAGGGGTTAGACGGCTACGGTTGTTTTTTTGTATTCAACACGACAAACGAAGATACAACAAAACAAGGTTACCGTCTTGTTTTTACATGAATGTAGACGAAAAAGAAGGGGGTAGTTTCTTGCAGTAAAGCGGAAATGGCTTGGGGTTTGTTCGGGTTTTGTTTGGGTTTTGTTCGGTAAATGGGGGGTAATCCCTCGTAAATACACAGGTTTACCGAAGAAGACCCAAACAAAACAAAAACCAAACAAAATAAACGGCTGAATAACAGTTGTTTGTGTTTTTTATAAGGAGACAAATAAAGCCATTTGAGCTTTCTTTTTCCCTATAGGGAAAGAGGGTATTGCAGGTTAATTTCGACTGATGTAGGTTTGTAGCGTATTCATGTAGCTGGTGAATAGCAAAGAACGATTGTAAAAAATAGTAAACAGTAAACAAAATAAAGCCATCGGATCAAATCGCATTTTGCGTAAACAGGGATTTAGGTATATACAAACCTTTGATTGGGAGGGTGAGCCCCATTTTTGGTATCGATTAGACAAAGTGACCTTTGATGCGAAGAAAACGCAGTAAAGAATCGGCTTAGCGCACAGGAGTAGAACGCGTACTACGGCTAAGATTATCGCTCTTTGCTATTTTATCCTCAAAATAAGTCGTAAATTTAAGATCGCATATATCGAAGATATCTTACTATGATTGATCCTGCTATTTTACTGCGCTATCGCGGTTTTATTAAAGAATTTGACAAGAATGAGACGGTGTTTACACAAGGAGATGAGCCGCGCTACTACTTCCAAATTGTCGAAGGACGAGTAAAAATGAATAATTACAACGAAGATGGCAAGGAGTTTATTCAAGGCTTGTTTACCGATGGGGAAAGCTTTGGAGAACCCCCGCTCTTTTGTGCGGTGAACTATCCCGCCAATGCTGTTACGCTGCAAGCAACCCGCATTTTACTCATCCATAAAAGCGATTTTTATACCTTGCTTGAAAGTGAAAAAGCGAGTTGTTTTAGCGTATTAGAAGCCCTGTCTGCGCGTTTGTACTATAAGTCAATCATGGCCCCTGATATTTCGTCTAATGATTCTGAAAAGCGAATCCTGACCTTATTAAATTATATCAAAACCCAACATAAAGAAAGGACCAAAGAATTTCATGTGGAGCTGACTCGTCAGCAAATTGCCGATATGACAGGACTTCGCGTTGAAACAGTGATTCGCACCATTAAGGAAATGGAAGCGAAACACTTAATCCGCTTGGAGAGGGGAAAAATGTTTTTTTGAGATACTGCTTTTCGTTCGTTGCTTTTCGCTCCTTTTGCGATAGGGGCTATTGGCTCATCGTCACCTTGGAGGTCCCTAAATAGGGTTGACCCTTTTTTGATTTGAAAAATCGGGCAAATAACAAGTAGAAAGGCAGGGAGATAAACCGTGTACATCTAAAACTTGTCCCAAGGAATTCTATCATCGTTTTGGTAGAGTTTTCTCAGTTCATCGCGAACTTCCATCAGGGCAAATCCCAATAGGTTTTGTCCTTTCCAGCTACTGATATCGCGTGCTTGAGGGTCTTCTTCCGCAAGGCCAATTCCCCAAATGGTATCCAGTGGACTTGCTTCAACCAAAATTTGATCCCCTGTTGCGAGTAGGAAATCGCGCATCGCTTTATTTTGTGCAAATTTGTAGTAGTTGCCATTCAGTACTATCGCATATTTAGCTTTGTCCCAGGTCGTTTGATTGAAGTTTTTTACTTTTTTGCCTAGTGCTTTCATTTTTTTAGGATCTGTGGTCGCCATGATAAGGGCTTCGGTTTCTTCATCCTCAAAAAGTCTTGCTTTCTCGGCCATCATATATTGTTCCGTACAGGAATAGGTATCCATATCAACCTCAAAATAGGAGGGTTGCCATTGGCCAAGACAAGAGGAATTGATTACGCCTGCCTCGGGTCTCCAAAAAAACAAAAATGACGAGGTCTCTTGGGGTTGTCTTATTGTAGCAAGAGAATATTTCATTTCTCCTTTTTTACGCCAAAGCTGTACGTCTTCACATTCATAGTCTAGAATATCGGCATAATCGAAATCGGCATTGTAGTATTCTCGCCAAAAAATAGGAGGAGGAAACAGGATTTGATACTGTGATTGTTCGGTAGGGGATAGCGTATCGAGCCAATCGCTCCATTGGCATTTATAATCCTCTCCATACCCCATTCTCCAGCCAATAGAATACTGAGAAATGTTTGGAAAGCGCATCCAAATAGGCGGCATGGGATGTTCAAGTGTAAAGGTAAAAGCCATACGTATTGCATTCATTTCGTACGCTACTTTGTCTTCAGGATCGATTGTAAACCGCAAAGAATTCAAGTTAAAGTACGGGTTCAATTTAATTTTACTGTGCGTTTGGCGTCGTAAGAGCCCTCGCTTATACAAAGGTACAACGATAATGGTTCACTGCCAGCTGTTATTTTGTACGAAAAGTAAAATGGTTTTCTGTTTTTTTTTATTTATTTGTTTTTAAAAATGAAAAATAGCAGATAATACTGCTATTTTAAAGCTATTTAAATTAAGAATTTTCCATATATGATTAAAAAAGTAGTGTTTTTAACTGCTGCGTTGGGGCTGAGTGTGAAGGGCTTTGCTCAAGATCAAGCGAGGGTAATACAGATGAAAAGGGACAGTAGTAGTGTACCTAAAAAAGTAGTAAGCTATGCGGCTGATAAGTTTACGATTATACGTCCTTTAAATATTGAATTTACAAATGTATCGCCCTATACTTTCAGTCCAAAAAAAGGGCTTTCCGCTCCAAAAGAAGGCAAGGTCGATGCATTTAGACAGGTTAAAGTAACCGCTACCCTGCCTTTTATTAAAAAGAAACACCTTGTTTTTGGCGGAACAGTGGGCTATAAATTTACAGGGATGACAGCTAATTTATTTGAATCATTTACCTCTAATCCTACAGCAAAGCAAACCAACTTTCACAATCTTTTTACCTCGCTAAATGTTGTTTATTTTTCCACTTTAGGTGGAAATCGAGCGGTTTATTCTGCTAGCCTGATTGTTGATGGAAGTGATAAGTATGTGGAGCGCGTAAAAGGACTAGCATCAGGGGTGGTTATTTTAAAAAGCAATGCCAAGACGATCATGAGTGTAGGGGTAGCCCTTAATCTTGATCCAACCACACAACTACCTGTTTTACCCGTTTTTACGTATGAGTACAAGTTTGACAATGGATTGGTTTTTGATCTAACGCTTCCAAAGAGTATGTATGTGAGAAAAAATGTGTTTCGTTCTAGCCGATTGTCATTGGGAAGTGAAATGGATGTTACTTCTTTCTACTTGTACAACTTAGAAGATGCTAAACAACGCTTTGAATATAGGCAAATAGATGTCAATTCTGGATTTATTTATGAGCATGCTTTTGGAGATTTTGTATTGACTGGCAAAGCTGGATTAAAAGTCACACCGTCCTCGCGTATTTTTGAGAAGGAGAAATCATTTAATCGAGCTACTGTAGCCTTTAAGCCTAATCCTACGTTTTACTTTAATGTGGGGGTTTCCTTCAATCCTTTTACCCTATTAAAGAAGAAACAAGAGACTTAATGCTTGTTGATCAAGAAAAGAGTCAGGCGAAAAGAGGGCGTGTTTTTGGCTATCTCAGTCCAAAATACTTCGTAACGGCTTCGGTTTTGTTGTTTACGTGTAATTTGGTGTAAATGTTTTTTATATGCTTTTTGACTGTTTCGGTGCTAACATATAAGGTTGCGCCAATTTCTTTGTATTGTGCGCCTAGGGAAAGATGCTTTAGAATCTCTTTTTCACGTTCCGTTAAGGCATAGTTCTCTTGGGAGGCTTTATCTTCTTTAAAAGACAAAATTACTTTTTTGGCAATTGTAGCACTCATGGGTGCTCCACCTTGATACAGCTCGGTTAAGGCTTGCAGGTATTTTTTATTGGGTTCTCCTTTTAGTAAATAACCATCAGCTCCATTTTTTAAGGCTTTAAAAATAATATCTTCACAGTCAAAAAAACTACAGACAATACACAAGGCCTCCGGCCTTTTTTTCTTTATGTATTCAATTACATCTATGCCTGAGCCATCTGGTAAATTTAAATCGATCCAAAAAATATCAGGTTCAATGTTTTCAAATTCGCGATAAAATTTTTTAATCGTTTCGTATGCCTTGAGGCAAGTGAAGCAATCCGAGTAATCGAGTAACAATTGTATCGTTTCTCTATAGTGTTTCTCATCTTCTAAAACGACAATAGAAATTTTCTTTTCCATATGCAATGTATTTAATGACTAGCAAATTGAGATAATATCAGGACTAAATCAATACCTATTTTGGGGAATATCAATGGAAAATATTACGCTTGTTCCTTTCGAATTGGATGAAATTTGAAATTGACCTCCTATAGATTCCATTCTTTTTTTCATATTGCCTAGGCCATTTTTTATTCCTTTATGAGGTGTTTTATCAAATCCTCTTCCGTTATCTATAATTTCAATACTAAAAACAGAAGATTGATACTGAAATAGCAGTTCTATATGCGTAGCTTTTGCGTGTTTTAAGACATTGTTTAATGCTTCTTTTACGCAGAGAAACAGGTTTTTTCGGATGTCATCCTTTATTTTTAATCGCGGCATACTATCCGCTGTTGTCGTATGCACGCTAATCGAAAAACTTTCCATAATATTTTCAGCATAGCTGCGGCAATACCACATGAGCTTCTCTAGTGTATTGTTTTCATAATTGAGCATCCAAACAATATCGCGCACTTTTTCCGTTACTTCTGTTTGCATGTCTAGAAGTTTAGCATGGCTTTGCTTTAGATTGGGATCTGTCGTTTTGTCAAAAATAATCTCACTTAGCATTTTAATACTAGAAATACTAGATCCTAAATCATCGTGAACATCTCTTGAGATGCGTTTTCGCTCTTCATATACTTCAACTAGGGTTCGTTTCTCTGCTTCCGTTTCTTTTTCTTTTATTTGATATGCAAACTTTCTTTTATTCCGTGCTTTCAAGCGCAAAAAGTAAATCGTGAGGATTAAAGCCATCGCCCCTAGTATAAAACTAAGTAGAAGTAGGTTGTTTTTCTGCTTAGCATAGTGTAGCTTGAGTACACTGGTTCGTTTTTCGAGCAGTATCTCTGTATTGAGATCCTCCAATTTTTGATTTTTATCAACTGAAAATAAACTGTCATTGAAGCGTTTAAACTCTTTATGATAGACGAGGGCTTTATAATAGTCCTGCTTTTTTTCAAATAGTTCGGACAGGAGCTCTGCCGCCTTATATTGTCCTTTTAAAAAATCCGTTTCTTGGGCGAGGTCTCTCACCGTAAAAGCGTGATGAATGGCTTTGTCATACTGATTTTTCACTAGATATAGCTTAGCTAAATCTAGATTTGAAAGTGCGATTTCTAAAGGATAGGCTATTTTTTCTCTCAGGGCTAAACCCGCTAGGAAGTAATGTTCTGCCTCTTCGTACTGCTGGTTGTCCAAAAAGATCGTTCCCATGCGATGTTGACTATAGGAAATAACCAATTCATCATTCTCTTTTTGGCCAATTGTTGTGGCTAAATCAAAGTAGTATAGGGCAGAATCTCGTTGATTCATGAGGTATTTTATTTCGCCTATATCGAAGTAATTTCTACCAATCGATTTATGGTCATGAACCAATCGATAGTTGTTAATTGCTTCTCTGAGATATTGCAGGGCTTCTTCATATTTTTTTTGGTCAGAAACGACGATTGCAATTCCATTAAGAGCGAGCGCAACACATGTTTTATCGTTAATCTTATAAGCAATTTCTAGGGCTTCTTTATAAACGTTAAGTGCCTGAACATAATCGCCTAAATCATAGTAAACTTTTCCAAGATTGGTGAGCGTATAATTTAACAAGAGATCTTGGCCCATTTCCCTTCGTAGGGTTGCACTTTTAAGATAGTCATCAACCGCTTGTCTATTTTTGCGTTGACGCGCCTGGTTATATCCTTTTACGTGATAGATCATACTTTCCCTCAGCCCATCTTTTTCTGTCAAGGTGAATAAAAAGGTAAGAAGCTGCTCACAAGCTTCAAACTGCATGTTGTCACTGTATGTATAAGCAAGATCAATGAGGTGTTGAAATTCATTTTTTGTTACACCTTTTACTTGATGGGTATACTTTGTAATCAATGAGTCAACAGTAGTAGAAGGTACGTCCGCATATACGCGGTTAGCTAGAAGAGAAAAAAATAGCATAACAACCCCAATTTCAACAAAAGAATATCTCGTCTTGTTTTTTTTCATAGTAGATAGATAAAAGTGTTGGTTATAAGTTTTCTTAAAAAAAATAAAAAACCGAAGGGGGGAATGTGAAATAAATACTAAAAATATACCTCAATAATACTATTAATAATCGTTTTGGCGATAAGTTTTAACAAAAAAAGCAAATAAGTAGCTTAATATACCGAGTAAGGGGTATTTTATTGGGTGGTATAAGTTCTTACTATTGTGTTAATAAAAATTTAAAAATCTAGCTATGAAAAAAGGTGTTGTTCTCCTTGTATTTTTATTTTGTTTCACCTTACAGGGACAAGAAGTACCTCAAATTACAACGGATAGTCTACGTGAAGCGAAAAAAAATATGTTCAAAACAAATCTAGTTCCCCTGCTTTGGGGAACGGGTTCTTTGAGTTATGAACGAAAAGCAATAGGTCGTTTAGTTGTCGGAGCGACCGTAAACTATCGCCCAGAAAGTGAGGTTCCTTTTAAAAAGACCTTACAAAAAATAGTGGAAAATGAGGATAAGGAAGAGGCTACATTTAATGTGGATCAATTGAAATATTCAAATTTTTCGCTAGCACCTGAAATTAAAATCTACTTAGGCAAAAAGGGGGCGTTTAACGGATTTTATGTTGCCGCTTTTGTAAAAACCGAAAAGACTAAGCTCGATTATTCCTATCAATTTGATGAATTACTCTTAGTGGGAGAGGATCCGAATTTTCCTATAAAAGGAGAAGTCAAAGCTCTTTCTGGCGGACTTTACTTTGGGGTGCAATGGAGCTTAGGTAAAAACCTGTATTTGGATTGGCAAATTATTGGTGGAAATTATGGATCTGGAACGATCAACTTGACCGCACATCGACATTTAACCGAAGACGAACAAATGGAATTGCAAGAGTTTGCGCAAGATTTAAAGGATAGTTTTAAAAATTTAGACTATGAAATCAACGATAATGGAATAAAAGTAAAAGGAAAAATACCGTGGGCTGGACTCCGAACAGGACTGAGTATTGGCTATCGATTTTAACCTGCTAGATCGGAGTTAGACGCAAAAGAAAAAGAACAGGACTAATAATGATAATGAAATGAAAATAAGTAAAAAAATAAAACAACGAGGAGGGGTCCTCCTTTTGGGGTTGGCTCTAGTGGCTTGCAGTAGTGATAATCAGAAAGAGGAAAACTGTTTTCCCGAGGCAGCTGGGCAAGCGTTTCAAGAAAAAGCAGCAGCTTATACAGCAAACCCTTCCAAATCCACTTGTCTAGCAGCAAAAGCTGCAGCTCTAGTATACCTAGAAAAATTAAAAGATTGTCCCAAAGTAAGCAGCCATATCACTAAAATAATCGAAGAATGGGATGATGTTGACTGCAACGTCTTTGATGAGCTTGATAACGAATAATTTTTTCCCTATTTAAAGTAAACTAAAACCAATAAAGATGATTAAAAGACTTTTTTTTATGTGTGTACTCACAAGCCTTGTATCCCTTTTTATGGCTTGTAATTCAGATGATCGTACAAAAGATAACCCAGGTGGTTCTTCAGCTACCTTCAATCTAAAAGGTAATTGGCGATTGACTACGGAAGACTTAGATGAGGGGGATACAGCGTCTTTCCGTTTCTCCACCGACAATACAGGCCTTTCCAGCGATGCCTATGGCGAAATTAGAAAGACGCAATTTGCGTATAAGGATAAAAAATTAGCCGTGAATTTTATCGATATAGACAACGACACTTTTGCTATCGTGTTTGATGCTCCCGATCCCAAAGCGAATACGTTTACTTTGATCGAAGAACATCAAGAAGTCATAACCAATGAAGATGAAGGATCATTTGAAACAACAATCTCCACCAAATATACACTAGAGCGATTGTCAAAATAGAAGAAACCCAAGTAAATCACTTTTTCACAAGTAGCCACTGCAAAGAAAGCGTTTACTAATTTTAAATTGATGAATTAGTTGTTTTTAAACTAGAAATCTTGGTATACTCGTATACCAAGTAGTAAAAGACCTATAACGAAGTAAGGAGTTATAGGTTTTTTTTTGTGAAATAACTATTGAATGCGTTCAGGATGGGTATCCGTTTACTGTAAAAGCCGATAAATAGCGTAGTAGGATGTAGGGATGAGGAACAAAAAGAGGATCAGACTGAGGTTACAATTGCTATGCTAAAATACCGCAAGAAGCAGGAAGGCTAGTAACGCACTAAAGAGTAGCAGACCACCGAGTATGACTACTCCTAGTACTACGTTTTTTCCGTATTGTTTTCGATCAAAAGCGAACGTTTGAGGGTGAATACTAAATTTCTTATATACGGTAGGATCAATGCGTAAATCGGGCCTAAAGTGAACAAGGCCTGCAATAAACTTTGCTCTTAATGCCCTTGCATTTGTGATATAATATACACTTCCTTTATCCGTGCCATCAAATACAATTTCGATTTCTTGTTTTTCTAGGCCCAGGACTAATCGCAGTTTTTTGTTGACAGGTTTAAGATAGACCTCATAGTGATGGGAGCGGTAGGTAGGACCGAATTGGCTATAGTACAGTGCAGTGGTAGAACCGTCTTTATTTTCAAAGTGAATCCCCTGTTCATCAACGCTAATGCTGCGTATGGCACCCGCCATCTTGGTTTTGATGTAGCGGATAAAGCGATAGAGCGCAAAAAACCAAAGCGGATAATACATAATGCTTGTAAATAACACGACCTCAGTGCGTTGTGAGATGAAAAAGGGCAAGCAACTCAATAGGAAACATAAGCCCACAAGGAAGGCTCCTCCCAAAAAATTGAGTAGCCAAGTAAGCACTAAGCTGTGTTTTGAGGTTAAGGGGATAAAATCGGGGTGATCATTTGCTTGCATGGGATCAAGGTACAAAAAGAAATAAAAAAAGCCCTAACTTTTATTCGGGCTTTTGTTCGGTATAGCGTTGAATCCCTACTCGGATGTGTTTTTAAAGGAACTAATTATAGGGCTTCTTCAAAACCAACTCACCCAATAGTTTCTTTGTCTTATACCCATAAGGATGTACTTTCTTGAAGGAGTAGCTAGGGTTTTTTTTCGTGCTTGTTTTTCGAGTATCGGGAACTCATCGTTTACACCGAACACCAAGCCGATCCACCTTATTTTGGACCAATTTAGATGACTTGGTCAGGGTGATTATGGCTATAAGCAGTTGAGAAATGACGCATGCTTAGAGAAACTTGAGTTTTAAAGGCGAAAGTAGAGGAATAATTTATGGCGGAATACTTGGCTTTATGCTATTGTTTTGTTTTATTTTTTGTTAAAAATTAAAATAAATAGAATAATATGTAAGAGGTGGGTGAATTTCATCTATATTTGATTTTCATGTAATTTTTTATGTAATTTTTTATGTAAAATAAGGTATAATTAACTTATATTTAGGCTAAAATACAATCAGTTTAAAAAAAACATATACAAAAGAATAGTGTTTTCTGTACTGTATAGGTGTTAAGAGATTTTTTAATTGCTAAAAAAAAAGCCTAAATCTTTATAATTGGGGAATGTAAAGATAGCAGCGTCCAATGCACGGTAGGTGTTCGGATCAATAAAGACAATATCCGACAACCGAAGTGAGGAATTGTGGCTTATTCACTTAGTCCAATTTGTAATAGTTAATAATTAAGATAATATAGTTGTTTATGAAAAAAAATGTACTTTCAGTTGCATTACTTATGATGTCCGGGCTAACTTTTGCCCAAGTCGGAATTGGAACTGCAAATCCAAATGCCGCGGCTCTTTTAGATGTGGAGGCACAAGCAGGTAGTTTTAAAGGGGTTTTAATACCCAGAATTCCTTTATTATCCTTACAATCTAATGCTAATATCAATGGGGGAGAAACTCCCAATAGTTTATTAATTTTTAATACAACAGACAATGCAGAGCTAAAGCCAGGGTATTATTTCTGGTTTGCTAGCCGTTGGGTTCGCTTGATCAGTGCTACGGACGACCTTTTAAAGGATGTGGCTTCAAACGATGAGTTGGCTGTCAACTTAGAACAACAGGTTTTATTTTTGCGTGATACCAACGATAAGATTGTATCTGTCCCTTTAGATGAAGTTAATATTCTGACTCATTTTGAGGCCAATGGACAAGGAAAATATACCTATACCTCAGAAGATCTGACCCAAACAAGCCTTGATATTCCTGCTGATGTTATCCAAAATATCACGCAAATACTACAAGCAGAAAATGTAAAGAATGAGATTATTCAAGCTATTTCCGTTCAAGCTCAAAACTTAACAGGTGATGATATTATTGCGGTCACAGGAGGTGATAAGGCGGTTCTAACGCCAACATCATTGCAGGTAAGAGATAGTAGCATTACGCCAGCTAAACTGCAAGCAGGAGCGAGTAAACAACTATTGATTACAGATGCTACAGGCGTTGTAAAGTGGGTTCATGCAACAGATGAGGTCATTCAAGAAGCGATTAGTCACAGTGAAACGGTAACTTTATTGGTCGATGGTGATGATGGAACGTTTACCTATTACAATGAACAGGATATCGATGCCGAGGGGCAGCTTATTCCTGGTAGAGGAGTAAAGTTTGATGCCAATACGCTGCGTATAACTGAACGCACAGGAGCCAATGGTAAAGGCATTTACGACTTTTACGATGGACAAACATCGGTTGAATCTCCTTTGATGACCATTAGTACACGGGCCAATGCCATTATTGTCGATAATAATTCCACTACAATTCAAGGGGATAACTTGCAACAAATTATTGATAATATCATCCTTAAAATAGAAACAGCACAAGGAACACCAGCGCCGTTAAAAGGAAGGGGTATTTTGGTCAATGAGCAAAATCAAGTCAATCATGCTGTACTTCAGGACATTACATTGTCTTTGGCAGAGTCAGCAGTGACAGAAATAATTCTCGCCGATGCAGCGGTTACTTCACATAAAATTAAAAATAAAGCGGTTACGCCTGCAAAAATTGCACCCGGAGCCAACAAGTATATTTTAGTGACTAAAGAAGGCGAAGCACAGTGGGTAGCGGCTACTGATGCAATCATCAAAGAAGTTGTAACGCTCAATGAAGTCATTACTTTGATGGTGGATCAAGGAAATGGGACGTACACCTATTATAATGAGGAAGGTATTGATGCTCAAGGGCAGCCCATTGAAGCAGCAGGAATACTTATTGATGCCAATACCTTAAGTATTACAAAAGAAGCAGATGGAACTTATGTTTTTCGCGATGGAACATTCGTGGATACGGGGTTACCATTAGCAGTAATTGATATCAAAGGAACGGTGATTGAAGAAATCGACCAGATTATGAATCACGTCGATGTTCAAAATACACTCTATGCTATTATAGCGGCCAAAGGTAAAGCGGCCACAGCTGCTGATGGGTCAATTCAAATTGACCAGGGGGAACATGCTGTATTAAATGCCATGCAACTCTCTGTTGCCAATCAGGGGATTACAACAGAAAAGATTAAACCAGGAGCAGATAAGCAACTGTTAGTCACGAAAAATGGCATCGTACAATGGGTGCCAGTTAGTGATGAACTTATTGGCGATTTAGTCACTTATAACGAAAAAGTGACGCTATTAGATAGTAGCGCCAATAACGGTACTTTTACCTATTATAATGAAGAGTCTATTGATGCAGAGGGAAATATTACGGGTCCAGGTGTCGTCTTTGATGCTAATACTTTAAAAATTGAAGAAAAGAGTGGTGAACAAGGGGTATATGTATTTTACGATGGCAAAACCAGTGTAACTACTCCTTTGATGACGATCGATATTGCGGGCACTGTCATTGAAAAAATGGAAACCATTTTACAAGATTCAAGTGTACAAAACGATATTTATACCACGGTAGCGGCTCAGGGACAACCCGTTACTTCACCTGATCAGTCGATTGCTGTTGGTGGAAATGGCGCAACAGCCGCGTTAAATGCCCTGCAACTTACGATTGCGAATGAAGGGGTTAAAAATGCATCAATTGCTCCTCAAGCAGTAACGACAGATAAAATTCTAGGGGGAGAAACAGGACAAATTCTTGTGACTACCGCAACAGGTGTTGCTCAATGGATGGGGATAGAGGAAGATCCTGTCAAAGAAATCTGGTCGATTAATGAAACTATTACGGAATTAATCGATAATCAGAATGGTACGTTTACCTACTATAAAGAAGATGATTATGACAAAGAGGGCAATCTAAAACCCGGCGCAACAGGTGTCACTTTTAACGCCAATACCCTTCGAATAGAGAAAAACGATCAAAATCAGTATGAATTCTACGATCAGGCTGATGATACAACGCCTATAGCGGTGCTGGATATTGGGGCAAGTGTAATTGAGAATATTACGGAAATCCTCAACAGCGAAGAAGTAGTGAATCAATTGTTTGCTGTGCTGGCTGAAAAAGGGAAAAAGCTTCATTCTACGGATGGCTCTCTAGTGATTACGGGAGGGGATAAAGCAGTACTACATACGGTGATTATCAATATTCAGGAAGGGGGAATAAAAACCAAACACTTGGCTGATGGTGCTGTAAATACACAAAAAATAAGTGCTATAAACGTAGGTAAAGGAAGTGTATTGACTGCAGATGGTGTGGGAAATACGAAATTTGAAACCCCTACGGAAGTGATAAAACCTGCGCTTCAAGGAGACTTAGTTGGAGAAGAGAATGTGATTGTTGTTGAAGGAGGAGAAAATGTGATCGTGGGAGATACAACTAAAAAAGTAATGGTTTCGATTAATGAAGGCGGAATTGTCAATAAACACCTTGGTCAACAAAGCATTAAAGCAGAAAAATTTGATGCTACGGGCGAAATTGAAGGTGCAGTGGCAACCGTGAATGCTAACGGAACGGTCAGTTACAAACCCCTGACAGCAACAGCAATTACACAAACGGGGACGATAACTACGGATGAGGTGATCCACGTGGATCAAACCCAAGGCGTAGTACTGAAAGATCTAGCCTTGAGCGTGAATAATAAATCCATTACTGCTGAAAAATTACAGGCAACAGGAGCCACAGCTGGGGCGGTTGCAACAGCAGATGCTCAGGGTAACGTAAGCTATTTGCCGTTAACACCTGATGCAATTACGGAGAAAGGAAGTATTACAACCGATGCTATTGTCGTGGTCGATGATGGAACAAACAAAGTATTGGGTGATGTGAACATTAGTATTGCGGATAAGGGAATTACAGCAAATCAACTAGCGGATCACACCATTACCAATGATCAAATAGCGCTTACTACCATTACGATTGATAAATTATCCCCAGGGGATGAACAGGGGAAACGCGTCCTAGTTATGGATGACAATCAACTGATAAAATGGGGAGAACTTGATGATATTGTTACAGATGCAGCAGGAAATTTAACCACAGATGACATTGTTGAAATTCAAACAGGAGATGGTGTAAATACATTGTTTAACGATGTGAAATTAGGAATAAAATCGGGGAGTATTACCAATGCAGAACTAGCCGATCAAACGATTCAAATTGGAAAGCTAAATGCAACGGGCTCTCAAGCGGATATGGTGATGGTAACGGATGGGCAAGGAGGTTTTGTCTACATGGATAAGGCATCTATAGTGCAGGAAGGAAAAGATTTAAGTCTAGCAGACGAGTTAGTCTTCTTAGATGGAAATGGATATTCTGCGGTTTTAGCTGATACGAAAATAGGTATTGCTGATGGTGGAATTAGCGAAGCTAAATTAGCGGATGCAGCAGTTACCCCTACTAAAATTTCAAGTGCAGGAGCAGAAGAAAATGCAGTATTAACAGCTGATGGACAAGGTGAGGTTCACTATAAAAAGATTAGTACTCATGCCTTTGATGGGGCAGAAGCTAATTTAACCTCTGATGGCTCGCTGTCTATTCCCTTAGATAATAAAGCGCTGTTACAAGCGGTTGAAATTGGAATTGCAGCAGCAGGAGTTCAAACAAATCATCTTGAAGACAAAGCAGTAACAGTAGGCAAAATAAATGCTGAAACAGCAGCAAATGGTGCTGTACTAACAGCTGATGGCAACGGAAATACGGTGTTTCAAACCTTAGATCATGTAGCAACAGTACAAGGAAAATCAGTAACGTCAGGAGATAGTTCCATTACTGCAACGGCAGGGAATAAAGCTGTTTTGCAACCGCTGGATTTAAAGGTAGCGTCAGGTGGAATTGTAACCACTCACCTATCGGATAAGGCTGTAACAGAAGCTAAAATCGGAACGAATGCAGCAGGTGGTACTGTATTGACAGCAACAGGTCAAGGTGGAGCAACGTTTAAATCCTTAGGAGAAGCCATTGGAAACAGTGGAAAAACCATTTCGGGTGATGCTGGTATTGCCGTAGAAGGAGGTGAGCACGCAGCCTTAGCCGATGTTACCATCGCCATTGAAGAGGGGGGAATTACAACAACAAAGCTAGGGGCTCTAGCAGTGACAAATGAAAAAATAGCCAATAAAACCATAACGGCTTCCAAACTAAAAGGAGAGCGACAACGCACGCTTTTAATTACCAATGAATACGGTGAGGTACTTTGGGCGGATGCCAATGAATCTGTTATTTCAGATCTTGTCGGACATGTGGAATCTCTGACTGTTTTACGCGATAACAACAATGGTACCTTGACCTACTTTAACGAAGCAGATGTCGATCGTTTAGGTAATATTAAGGAAGGGGCTACAGGGAAAAGTTTTGATGCGAATACCCTGAAAATTACCCAAACCACGCCTGGTGTTTTCGTTTTTAAGGATAAGTCAAGCGATGTAGCCTTAGCTACGATCGATGTACGAGCGAGATCTATTGTTTTTGAAAGTAATTCCGATGTGGAATATACCAATGTGGAAGAGGCAATTACACAAATTATCAATCGAATTGAAACTTTAGAAGATTTTGATATCGCCAAAGCGCCATTAAAAGGGCAAGGAATCTTAATTAATGGAAATGCAAGTGAGGCGGATGTGGTCTTCAAAACTGTTGAATTAAGTATTGCCAATGAAGCCGTAACAACAGCGAAGATCAAAGGTGGAGAAGCGAAGCAACTTTTGATCACGGATGTAAATGGAAAAGCAGCTTGGGTAGATGCCACGGACGATATTCTTGGCGAAATTCTTCAAGAACAAGAGCGTGTGACGATTTTGCGCAATGAAGGAGATGGTACGTTTACGTATTTCAATGAAGAAGATGTAGATCAGCAAGGGAATATCATCGGTGAAGGTGTGAAATTCAATGCCAATACGTTGCGTATTGATACCACAACAGCAGGCAAATACGTATTTTATGATCAAGGAAGTAACGTTGCTTTAGCCACCATTGATGTAGAAGCAGATGTCATTGCTAAAATTACCGAAATCTTAGGGGATACCAATGTGCAACAAGCAATTTATACAACAGTTGCCGCTCAGGGTAAAAAAGTAACAACGGATGAAGCTATTGCCGTGAGTGGCGGTGATAAAGCGGTGTTACAGCCCATGACAATTGGATTGAATGATGCAGGAGTTACCACAGCTAAAATTCAAGATTTAGCGGTTACGGCTACTAAATTATTTGCGGGCGAAGGAAAGGCAAATCAAGTGCCAGTAGCTCAAGCGGATGGTTCTGTAGTTTATCAACCAATGGCAGCGGTATTAAATGGAAAAGAACTAAGTGTGGATAATTCACTAACTCTTGTTGGTGATGCTACCAAAGCCGTTTTACAACCGTTTGAATTAAAAATTAATACAGAGGGAATTAATTCCACACACCTACAGAGTCATGCGGTTACTGTGGATAAAATTAGCACAGCAGGGGCTGATTTAGGTGCTGTATTAACAGCAGATGGATCTGGAAATGCGGTGTTTGCAGCGGTAACAGAAGCTGTTGCTCCGGCTCTGAATGGCGATTTAGTTGGTGAAGGAGCTGTTGCGGTTAGCGGTGGTGAAAATGTCCTATTTGGGGATGAAACCACAAGCGTAACTGTAAAGTTAAAAGAGGGCGGAGTAAAAGGAAATCACATTGCAGCTACAACAATTACCAACACTAATCTTGTTGATGCGACGATTCAGGCCGCTAAATTGACTGCAGGGGCAGGCGTAGCCAATCGCGTAGCTGTTGCTAATGCGGCAGGTCAAGTAACCTATCAGCCACTGACAACAGCCGTATTAACTGAAAAAGGAAAAATTTCTACGGATAATATTATTACCGCTTCTGATAATGGTGTGGATAAAGTATTGGCAGATGTGACTTTAAGTGTAGCCAATAATTCCATTAAACCAGAGAAATTACACGGCAATGGAAAAGCCGCAGGTAGTGTATTAACGGTAGGTGCAAATGGCGTAACAGTAGAGTATGAGCCGATCAATGCACAGAATATTACAGGGACAGGAAATATGACGACTGATAGTAGTCTAACAGTGAATGATGGAATAGGAAAAGTGTTAGGCGATGTAAAATTAGGAATCAAAAACAAGGGAGTAGGTACAACTCAATTGGCTGATTCGGCAGTTCAAACCGAACAGCTAGCAGACAATGCTGTTACAACAGCTAAGATCTCTGCAGCGGGAATTACAGCAGCTAGTATGCTGGTAACGCCTGGCGATGGAACAGTAGGTTGGGCTGAATTAGGGGATATAGTGAGTGAAACTGCGGGTGATTTAACGACGGATACGATTATTCAAATTACCGCAGGGGATGGAGAAAAAGCCCTATTGAAAGATGTTACCTTGAGTATTGCGGATAGTAGTATTACACGAGATAAACTCAGCTCAAAAGAAAATGGCGTAGACAAAGAAGAAGATTATATTTTAGTAACCGATGGAGTAGGCGGATTTGATTACGTATTGAAAAATGCTGTACAAGCAGGAGGAGAAAACTTAACGTTAGGGAATTCGCTTGTTTTTGCTGATGGAACTGATGGGTTAAATGTAGTATTAGCTCCGACAAAGATCGAAGTGGCAGATGGAGGAATACAAACGGCAAAATTAGCCAATGCGGCAGTAACCGTAGCTAAAATCAATGCGGAAGAAGCTGCTGAACATACGGTGCTTACTGCTGATGGTAATGGTACAGTAGCCTTTAAGGCCTTGCACGCTACTGCTTTTGATGGGCAAGGAGCCAATTTAGTCTCTGATGGTTCGATTGAAGTAGCCTCAGATAATAAAGCAGTACTAGCGGAAACCGCCCTTGCTATTGCAACTGGCGGGGTGGATAGCAAGCACATTAAAACGAAGGCTGTATCAACGGATAAATTAGCCTCAACTGTAGGGGAAGGCCAGGCAGGATTAGGTAGTATTTTGACGGCAGATGGTCAAGGAGGAGCCGCCTATCAATCCTTTGACACCATTGCGAGTACGCAAGGTAAAGCTGTGACTTCTACTGATGGAACTATTGCAGTTTTAGCAGGAAATAAAGCTGCCCTACAACCGTTAGATTTAGGTCTTGTTCACGGAGGAATTAAAGAAAAACATATTGCTGAGCGAAATGTTACTGCATCTAAAATTGGTTCGGAAGACAAAGAAATGGGCTTAGTCCTGCTGTCGGATGGACAAGGAGGTGCGAATTTCATTGAAATGAATACTGTTTTCTCTGAGGTTGGAAAAGAACTGAATTCGGGAACGGGTATTATTATCACAGGTGCTGGAAAAGAACATGCGTTGTTAGGAGATGCTACAGTAAATATCAAGCAAGGGGGAGTAAGTGAACTTGAACTTGCAGATGGTGCAGTAGTGACGAAGAAGATTGCTAATGTAAATGTTACAGCTGCTAAAATTAGTTCTAAAAATGAAAGTAATGTCAATGCAACAGCTGGTTTTGCTTTAGTAGCAGATGGAACTGGAGGAGCAAAATTTGCAGCTGTAGGAACTTCGGAAACAGGCGATTTAAAAGGCTCTGCTTCCATTGAAGTAAACAATGGTGCTGGTGCTGTTTTACGCGAGGCTACGGTTATGGTTAAAAATAAGGGAATCGGTACAACTCAGTTGGCTGATAATGCTGTGACAGCAACCCAATTGGCGAATAATGCCGTGACGCAAGCAAAGCTTATCAACGGAGCCGTAACAACGGATAAGTTAGCAGACGATGCTGTAGTCAATGATAAAATTGCAAATGCCACCATTTCAGGTACTAAATTGAGACAAAACACCATTGCCGAGAGTAAAATTCAAGATAATGCTATTACAACAGCAAAACTGAAAAATGGAGCGGTAACCGCCGGAAAAATAAATCCTGAAACCGCAACCGTAGGCCATGTGTTAACGGTAGAAGCCGGGGGAGAAGTAGCCTTTAAAGCACCTACGGGTAGTTCAATTACCAGAAGAAATTTACAAGGAAATGAATCCATCGGGGTAAGTAATGGACAAAATGCAGTATTAGAAAATGTAACCCTGTCTATTAAAAACCAAGGGATTAAGGAGAGTCATATCGCAGCCAATGCAGTGGGAGAAACCCAACTTAAAAATGGTGCAGTTGGTACAAACCAGATCCAGAACGATGCCGTAGGCTATAACCAATTACAAGGAGCAGCAGTAAGAGGTCATGTGATCGACGATCAGGGAGTACTGCCTGAAAAGATTTCCTCTGTAGAAGGAAATGATCCAGTGGAAGAAGGATTAGTATTAATGGCTGATGGACAAGGAGGGGCTTCTTTTAAACCTGTTGTTACGAATAAACCAGCTATGCCTAAATTCTTTTATGCACCTTCCTTCTATGTGGAAATTGAACCAGGAACGAGAAATCGAAATGTAGATGTCTATGCAGTGTATGTAGAGCAATTTGGTACGCCAAAGGCAATTAGTCCTAACGCCCAAATAACAAGTTTACCTGTTTTAGCTGAAACAGAATTAGATTATCTTGTTTTGCACTATGATGAAGAAATGGTCTATGATGTAAGCATTACAAACGAAGGGAAATTAATTTACTCGGTCTATAGTGATGTTATTCCTGGTACGAGTGCTTATTTTAATGTTGTTTTTAGTGTTAGAGACTAAGGATACCCAGAAAAGAAATCGCCTATTGTTTGACAATAGGCGATGTAATAGTATGAATGCAAACAGAAAGAACACGATGATAAAAAGAATAACCGTAGGGGTCTTGTTTTTGGTTAGCGGATTAATCTTTGCCCAAAATGAACGCCTGTTTCCCTATCGTATCTCCTTAACTGGAACAACGAAACCCTCTGAGATTACGGAGTATTTTGGTAAACCTCATTTAGCTACCTCTTCGGAGCGCTATTCGGAAGATGGTATTGCTTTAACCTATAAAGAAGGGGACCAAATCCAAGAGTTTAGTGGATTCTCCTTAGATGCTATTCCTTTTACCTCTGAATTTGGAGTAATTATTGAGTTTAAATATGCCATGGTGGATGGGCAGACCTTCAACGGACGTTATGGGGATGGAATGAGCTTGTTTATTTACGATAGTAACAAGGATTTTGAAATTGGAGCACATGGCGCCAGTTTGGGCTATGCATATCGAAATAATGAGTATGAAACCCCTAATGTAGCTGGACTGAATGGTGCCTATTTAGGTGTGGGGTTGGATGTATATGGCGACTTTAAAACGAGAAGTATCGTTGAACACGAAAAACGAGAAGGTATTTGGGGACACAATTGGAGTGAAGTAGGAAGCCATATTACCATTCGCGGAGGACAACTTAAAAACAATCGCTATAAAGGCTATCCGGTCTTGTATACGATTAATGCCAATAAGAAATGGACAATTAATCGCGCTCGCTTAGCATACGATACAGGAGAATATGATTTTTATGAAGAACAAGGACTTAAAACCTTTGAAATGCATACCGGCTATGATGTGAAGGGAAACATAAAATACAACAAGGTGATTGTTGGGGTTACCCCAAGTGCTAAAGGAGGAACAGAATTAGAAGTTCGCGTGGCAGATGATCGAGGAGAAGGAGTTTTTATTCGCGGATTGCATTATCCTGATGCATTTAAAACTTTCGATCAAGAAGGGAATCTATATAATTTTGAAACAACTATCCCAGCTAATTTTAAAATTGGTTTCGCCGCAGCCACTGCTGGTGCTTATCAAAAACATTTGGTAAAAGATATTGTGGTTCGTTTACCTTATGAGCCAGAAATGGAGGATTTAGTTGTTTTTTTCTGTCATAAAAAGGAAGATAATGAAGGGAGATCCGTTGATTTTGATGTGTATGATGATACTTATTTTTATTCGGGTTCGTTGACGAATCGCCCTACTGGGGGTAATTCAAGCAATTTTGTTGATTATACCAGCTTTCGATTTGAAGATGAAGAAGGGTATGCCATATCTAGCAACCCTTTTAAATACGTAGAGCAAGGGGTGGGGACATGGGAATATGATGGCAATCGTACTGTTGTGTTTACCGCAGAACGCGATGACTTGGAAAAAGGAGAATACTCCATTTATTATTCAGCAAAAGGAGTTGATAAAGGTCCTAATGGTGGACCGTTTGGTGAGGATGTATACCGTTCTCGTCCAACGAAATTAACAGTACTTGTCGATGGATGTAAAAAATTAATCAACCCCAACTTACCGATAAAAGCTATTGTCGAATAGCGCTAATTAAAGGGGAAAACGATACAAAACGAGAGGTTAACTACGGTTGGCTTCTCGTTTTTTATTTTGATCCAAGCAAACCGCTTTGTTTGCGTATATCCGTTTAGCAAGCAATCGATTTTTTTGTTTGTAAAAAAACGACTCACCTAATACTATTCTGTAAATATATTATTTCAGCTGTTTTTGTTTGAGATAAGATGTTACTATTTAATAAACAAATCTTTTAATTAGTTGAAAGAAACTTTTGTCACAAATATTGATTAAATTTGTGACAATAATATATGTGTTTTTTGATTAAATCTAGTAGTAATCAGATAGTAGAGAAGATTTCTAAATCTAAGCGCGGTGAAATTTTTTTCGCTAATGATTTTGTTAAATATGGCACAGCTGAAAATATTCGCCAAGTACTCTCTCGTTTAGAAAAAGAAAACCTTATTGAACGATTAGCTCATGGTATTTATATAAAACCAAAGCAAGATTCTTTATTAGGAACAATTTATCCTAGTATAGAGGAAATTGCAAATGAGATTGCAAAAAGAGATAAGGTGCGTATAGCACCAACTGGTGTATTAGCGTTGTATTTATTAGGATTAACAACTCAAATACCATTAAAGACTGTTTATTTGACTGACGGGTCTCAAAGAGAAATTAAGGTTGGAAATAGGAAGATTAATTTTAAGAGGACTGTCCCTAAAAATCTTATGATAAAAGATAATCTATTACATTTAGTAGTGCAGGCTTTTAAAGAAAAAGGCCAAAAAGAAAGTACAGATTCTTTTTTAACTACTATTAAATTAGCTATTGATAAAATAGATCCGCGGGTGATAGAATCTCAATTGAAATTTGCTCCAGTTTGGATTCAAAAAGAAATTAAAAAACTAGAACCCTATTTAAAATAAAAAATCCGTAAATATCACTATTTACGGATTTACAAGCCATTTATGGCTTTGAAGTCGGGGTGGCAGGATTCGAACCACTCCTTGTAAGTATCTTTAAATCAATCAATTGTCTTGTTTGTTTGAAACCAACTCACCTAATAGTTCACCTTAGTAAATTAGGTTAAAATCAAATATAATACTTTTAAATGTTTTAAAAAAGTACTAAAAAGTTAAATAATTACCTGTTTTTCTAAATGATGTAAGTAAATATTTTAATCAACATCTATGTTTTTACTTTGATTTATTTTTATCTTGTTTTTTAGTATTTTGTTATGTTTGTTTCATATTACCTGTTAATTAATTTAGTTTGATGTATTTTGTTATGGAATACTAAACTTGTTAAGGTGTTTTTTGGTTGTCGGGGTGTCTATTTGGCTTTAGTTAACTATTTTTATGGAGTAAAAGATTGAACTATTTTTAATTCTATTGAATAATGGATATAATTTATTGTTCTCAAAATTAAATGTTATCTGCTCTTTTTTTGCATTAACCATATTTCTGAATTATCTGATTTAGGATAATATTTATTCTAATACTAGCAAAAATTAAATGGAAATTTTAATAATTTACAACTTAGACAATTGGGAAAAGTGCATGTGTTGTTAGATTTTCAAAATACACCTTTTGTATCAAGTGCTGTTTGAATTAATTTTATGCATATCTCATCTTTTGAGTTAGTAAACATCCTAGTGATTAGTTTCTTCTGAATCTTGAAGACGAATTATTGATTCAAGAATGTGTGTAATGTCATTGTAGAAGTAAGTATCTATCTATTAGATGTCAGACAGCGAGGAAACGAAATCGAAAACAAGCCCTTCAATATTGATTGATTGTAATAAATCTTTCTGGAGTTTTAGCTGATAGATTATTAAAAATGAGCTATCTTCTGAAGATAACTCATTTTTGTACTTATATAATCACTTGCTAGTTTAATTATTTATATCTATTAGTGATAATAGTATATAGAATTATTGTTTTTGTAGATAAAGAATGCCTAAAATATTTACTTTTTCTTAGGTACTTTTTTACAAAATTGTGTAGGAGATTTTTCAATAAATACCCTGATAAAAACAGAATAAATTGAATTACATTTATTCCGGAAGACTTAGAACTGAAAAAACAGCACTGAACATCGGAATTAGGGCTTTTGCATATTGATGATCATTGATGGTACAAAAAGAACCTTTTTCATAGTTATAAGATTTCTTAATGTTATTTATAAGTATGAGTTTTTCTGGAGTACAGTTTTGTTCAATTAAACTGAAAATTTTATTGAAAACTTCTGCTTTATTACGATCATCGTCATATAAGAAATTGTTAGTTAAGGATAATAGCTGGTTAGTAAAAGAGTTTTCCATTTTTAATTATATTTTCCGATTTGAATTTCAAATATAATTAAAATATATTGTATTAAGTGTGTGAAAATCTATAATATCTTGTAATGTTTGAATAAATAAACTTAAAATGCTAATACAAAGGGAGGAAACTGTAAATTAAGATTGAGATGTTTTGGGAATAATTTATACAAATTATACAGGTTGAGAAAGTGCTTTTTCAGTTGCTTCATCTTATTTTAAATTGAAAATAATGATTGTGAAATATAATTTAAATCCAAGGTATTGGAATGATAATATGAAAAAGAGGACTCAAACCGATATCAGCAATATTAAAGCTATTATTGAGATTTATAGACTTTTGTAGATACGAAATTAGTTCTTGAGGATACTTAGGTCTATATAAGTTATATTGGTTTGCTCTTTGCGAAAAACGCAAAGTTGATTGATATTTATTCATAGATGATTTTTTATAATTCTATTTGTTTTTTTTATTGGTCGCAGACTGTAGTTAAAACTATGCACTTTAGTGCATTTAGCTTTCAGCTTCTAAAAATGTTTACCTTTGATATATGGAATATCAACGAACCGGAGGACATAGTGTATCACGTTTAACCGCCCATATAGTATGGGTGACTAAATATCGTTATCCAGTATTGGAAGGAGATATTCAGATACGTTGTCGTAGTCTGATCATTCACATTTGTGAAGCAGAAGATATTCAAATTTTAAAAGGTGTAGTATCAAAGGATCATGTTCATCTTCATATAGAATATCGACCATCTCAAAACATAAGCAATATTGTCAAACTCTTCAAGGGTCGTACCTCAAGGAAACTCCAAATAGAATTTCCTGAGTTGAAGTACAGATATTGGGGACGTCACTTTTGGGCAATAGGCTTTGGTTGTTGGAGTACAGGAAATATTACTGATGAAATGCTAAATCAATATCTTGAACACCATCGTAAACCAAATGATAACGGAGGTAACTTTATACTTGAGTAAGTAGCTCCACCCAGGCAGACTTTAGTCTGCTTTAACAAACTATGGACTTTCAGTCCATAGTGGTTTATTTAAAGTATTTAAAATGTATTTTATATTGTTTATTCTTTTAAAAAGTGTTATTTTAGTGAAATAGTACTCCTAAACTTTATTGATAAAATGATTGAAGAGCTGTAATTAAAGGTTACGGCTTTTTTGTTTTTTAAGTTATCTGAAGTGATATTTAGTTAGTAATTTTTTGAGAAAAAAATAAGTAAAAGAAATAAATATGGGAAAAGAAAGTATGGAAAAACTTAGTAGAAGTGAGCAAATAGTCCAATTATTTTTTAATTATTTGGATCAGCACATTTTAGATGTAATAAACGGTTGTCAGAGAGAATTTTTTGAAATAAATCAAATTGCTAAGAATTTAGCAATTTCACATCAACATTTAACTGACACTGTTCAAAAAGAAACTGGTAATCATCCTTGTTACTTTTATGATTTGAAGATTATAGATAAAGCAAAGGAAATAATTTTAAATACAGATTATTCTCTAGCAGAAATTGCCAATATTTTTACTTATGATCCCTCTAATTTTTCTAAGTTCTTTAAGAAATTTACAGGAGTCCCTCCTGGGAAGTATAGAAAAATGCATCGTTAGAAATTTCCGAAAAGTTCACCATGCTACTGTTTTAAGTTATGCTCAACTTTACAATATTAATTGTGAATATTAAAAGTAAATTTAACATGGAGAAGACTAATTTAAAAGGAAAAGTAGTTTTAATTACAGGCGGGGCTAAAAATCTTGGAGGTTTATTAAGTAGAGATTTTGCTTTGCAAGGAGCTAAGGTTGCAATTCATTACAATAGTGATCACAGTAAAATGGAAGCTGAGAAAACGCTTGCTGATATTATAAAACATGGAGGTGAAGCTTTTTTATTTCAGGCTGATTTAACTAATGTAGAGAATATATCTACCTTTTTTAAAGAAACCAAACAGCGTTTTGGGGGAATTGACATAGCAATTAATACAGTTGGTATGGTACTTAAAAAACCTTTTTCAGAAACAACCGAAAAGGAGTATGATCAGATGTTTGCTATAAATGCTAAAGTAGCTTATTTCTTTATACAAGAAGCAGGTAAATATTTAAATGATAATGGTAAAATTTGTTCAATAGTAACATCACTTTTGGCTGCTTATACAGGAATGTATTCTACTTATGCAGGAGCAAAGGCTCCTGTAGAACATTTTACAAGAATGGCATCTAAAGAATTTGGGCATAGAGGAATTTCGGTTACTGCAGTAGCTCCTGGGCCAATGGATACACCTTTTTTCTATGGTCAAGAAACTGAAGATGCTGTATCTTATCACAAATCAGCTTCAGCTTTAGGAGGCTTAACTAAAATAGAGAATATTGCTCCTTTAGTTGAATTTCTAGTCACAAAAGGTTGGTGGATTACAGGGCAAACTATTTTTGCAAATGGAGGATACACAACTAGATAATAGTAAAAAGTGCTTAGAAAATCTAAGCACTTTTTATTTGATTATAAACCAATAAAATAGATTGAAATTCACTATGAACTAGATTTTAGTGAAGTAAATAATCTTTTTATTGTGGATAATTAGATATATTTGATTGATGTAATGAGAATATTCTAAGTGTTTATTCCTCATTTCTTGGGGTAAAATAAAGTTATTTAGTACATGGGGTATTAAATAGTATTTGAACTTAATCAAATACGAAGTACAAAATAATTTTTTAAAATTCTATAAAGACATGTTGAGTAATTATAAATTAGGAATTATAGTAGATAATCATAGATTGTTTGCAGATTCTTTTTCTGCACTTTTGGAAAAAACAGGTTTATTTGATCATATTCATATAGAGTCAGATACAAATAAACTACTTCAATTCCTTATAAAGAATTCTAGGAAAAAGGTTTTTCTATTCTTGGATTATTATTTGGATAATGATAGAGTAGGGGTAGATATAATTAATGATGTTCGTCGCTTAAATAAAAATACCAATATAATTGTAGTAACTACTGTAACAAACCCTGGTGTAATTCAGCAAATCAATGTACGTACTCCAGAGGGGATAATATCAAAAGTTTCTGGATTTGATATTATATTAGATTGTATTCAAAATGTAGAGCGAGGTAAGACTTATTGTTGTCCTATTATAAAAGACAAACTTGAAAAGGTTGATGCTGAAGTTGTATTATTTACTTCTAGGCAAATTGAAATATTAAAGTGTTTTGCTTCAGGTCTATCAGTACCACAAACATCTGATAAATTGCATATTAGTTTAAATACTGTGGTTACACATCGTAGACGAATGATGCAAAAGGCTGATTGCAACACTATAATTAAATTATTAGACTATGCATATAAGGTTAGAATATTAGAGCGAAATTAACCTAGTAAAATTGAATAGTTTTAATGTAGTCAATAATTAGGATGATACTTTTAGATAATGATATTTAATGAAAGAATAATGTGGTCCCTTATTTTAGGGATTTTTTCTGTGTTTATTTATGCAAAAAAAATAAACCAAAGTGAATTCGATAAAGTGACCAATTTATATAAAAAAGGTCAATTAAAACAAGAAGCTTATATGCGAAAGATGGATTCTGTGGCCAATGTAATGTTAGATGAGGGGGTGTTTTATGAAGTTACAGAAATGGTTGAAATCTTTAAAGAATATGAACAAATAGCTTGGAGTAAAAAAAGATATAGTGAAAGACGGAGTGATTATTTTGTTATTTTATTAAACAATGCCTACTTGTCTAGTAAATGGGGGGCTTCTATATTTTATGCAGAGAAAATAGCACAACAAAACAGTATTGATGGACATCCTCGTCCTTTAGTTGAACCAGCTATAAAGGTTTACATTTATGATTTATTAGGGCTTGAAGAAAAGGTATTGAAAGAGTATAAAACGAATATTAATTCTTTTAAAGAGATATTAAAGAAGGTTGAAAATAATCCTAGTAAATATTATTGGGAAGGAGTGGATATTTTACGATTGTGGATATCCTAATGAAATCCGGACAATTAGTTAAGCAGCTTTATTAATATTTATTATTTGATTAAATTCGTTGATTGTCTGATAGTTTAAGTAGGAGTGTCTACGTTTTTTATTGTACCAGAGTTCTATATATTCAAAGACTTTAGCCTCCATTTGCTTTGTATTTAGTTGTAAATTTCCATAAATCATTTCCACTTTTAGGGATTTAAAGAAGCTTTCTGCTACGGCGTTATCCCAACAATTAGCCTTTACTCATTGGTTATTATCTATTTTGGTATTCGTGATGTGCTTTGCAGTTCTACTCATGTTTCTAACAACATTAAAGGACTCTAAATAGTTAGCAAATTTGTAGTTAGCATATTGTACTCCTTGGTCAGAATGGAAAATTAATCCGTCTTCAAAAGATCTGTTCTTTTTAGCCATTTTAAAGGCTGCTAAAGTGGTGTTTTCCGTTGACATATC
>NZ_JBMVQX010000016.1:0-73111 GCF_050522745.1 Myroides sp. C15-4
TTTTTGTATTATTGTATAACTTTTTAAAGTGGCACCATTTGACCGAAATAGGTGGCACGGTCTGACCGAAATACCCATATATAATTATAGAAATTAAGTTTAACACTATAAATGCAATATTTACAAAGACATGTGTTTGATAATCCATTTCATTAAAAATACCACCACATGAACACCCCTCAAAGAATGAAAAATTATTGAGAGCGATTAGATAAAAAGTAAATGACAAAAGTAATAATAATGAGAAATATAATCCCTTCAAAGCTAACTTATTAACTACGAGTAAAATAATCACTATAATTTCAATGGCAGGAAGTATATATTTAACAATTGGAGCATAATCCGTTAATAAAGAAGATTTTCTTAAATTTTCTTCAAGAAAACCTAAATCCATAAGCTTATGAATTAAAGTATAAAAATATAAAATAACCAATCCATACCTAATAGAATTAAAACTAATTTTTCTCATATAGGTATAAAGTCTTATTCGTTAATAGATATATTTTATTTTCCAGTATTTTAATTTCTTTTGGTGTTTCTCCAGTTAAAAATTTAAACTTATAGCTTTTTACATATTTATCTGTACCCAAATCATAAATATCTATATAATAGTCGCCCTCTTCTAAAAGACCTGTATTATTAGTTAAAACATACAGATGATTTTTATATAGATCGGCATGTATATTAGGATATATATTGTTAGGGTTAATAACAGGGCCTCTACCTGAAATCTCATTGAATTTGAATTCTGGATTTACAATATTTAAATTCATACTTCGAATAAATGTGAAATTACTATCGAATATTAATACTACATTTTGTGCATAAGAGGTAATTGTTATGTAATTTTCATCAGAACTAACAATTCCGTCGAGTAATATTGCAGCGTAACTTAATTGATTAGAATAGTTAAAGGGAATAGGTTTTGTAATTCTATCTTGTAAATTACTTTTAAAATACTGAGGATTAATAGTTGAATCCCACGTTGTAGTAAATACTCCTTCTTTTCTAAAATTTATTCTTTGTATAGCATGATTAGTCGAGTATTTTTCGATAATTTTATTTTTCGAAATTATAAATATATTCTTTGAATCTAAGATATTTACAAAATATAAAACATCATCTCCATTCTGTTTAAAGAATTGATAATCAGCTAATGAAATATTTTTATCTACTATTTCTTTTAAATTTATTAGGCTTTTAAATTTGTTATGCTTCATGTCAAGTTTAAAAATTACACCTCTATTATCTCCTTCCCAACTTGTCACAAAAATATCGTCATTGTAAATTTTTAAAAGCGAGTAAGTATTATCTAATTGTGTTTTACTACTAATTGTAGGAGTGTTTTCAAAAGATCGTTCACCAATAAACTTTATTTTTTGTTTTTCTTTGGTTGACATTAATAGCAATAAAAGTATAAATGATAAAGAACAAAATAATAGAAGTAAAATGTTAAGTATTTTTTTTTTCATGAGTATGAGAATAGTAAGGAGGCTTTAGTAAGCCTCCTTCTTTAATTGATTAATTTAATGATCAAGAATGTTTCTGACTAACTGCGACACAACAAGTACGTGCTCCACCCTGACATGTTGGAGCATTAGAATCCATAGTGCTAGTGTCATTATCATCGTTACAAGCTTCTAAACGATTATGATTTAAAGCATCACTGAAGCTAAATAAACCAATGGATAAAAACAGCCCTGTAAGTAAAATTATTTTTCTCATATTAATGATTGTTTTGGTTAATGAAGTCTAATTTATGATGTTTTTTTTAGTGATAAAAGCAGTGTTCTTTGTATTGTTTTAATTAATCGTTAGTTGGTTTGAAGGTTTAATGAAAAAATGAACTGCATAAAAAATTTTAGCAAATTGTTCGCTTATTATTAGTCTATGTTGGACTTCCTAATTTAGCTTGAGTATTATGCTGCTTTTGTTTTTTTATCCGTGGACTTATGGATAGAAAAAATTAAGCTTTGATTATAGGGAAACATCTAATACTAAAAACAAAGTTGTAATTTTGTTCTTCACCAAAGAAGAGTAGTAAGGCTTATGTTACTAGAACAAATCAAAGATCCTTCCGATATCAGACAGCTAAGTTTGCCACAATTGGAAGAATTGGCGGCTCAAATCCGACGATTTATCATTGATATAGTTGCAACTAAGGAAGGTCATTTAGGAGCGAGCTTGGGCGTTGTCGAATTGACAATTGCCTTGCATTATGTTTTTGATACCCCGAATGATTTACTAGTTTGGGATGTTGGACACCAAGCCTACGGGCATAAGTTGCTAACAGGGCGCCAGGATGTGTTTCATACCAATCGACAAAAAGGGGGAATTAGCGGTTTTCCCAATAGAGAGGAAAGTGAATACGACGTTTTTGGCGTTGGGCATTCTTCTACTTCTATTTCTGCTGTTTTAGGAATGGCTATTGCCTCTAAGCTAAAAGGACAACCGAATAAACAACATATAGCTGTGATTGGCGATGCTTCTATCGCCGCCGGAATGGCTTTTGAAGGATTGAATCACGCAGGAGTTAGCGATGCTAATATGTTAGTGGTTTTAAATGATAATGCCATTGGAATCGATCCCAGTGTTGGGGCGTTAAAAGATTATTTAACGGCTGTAAAAGAAGGAAAAAATCACAAGCGAAACAACATGATTAAATCCTTGCATTTTGATTATCGCGGTCCGATAGATGGACACGATTTAAAACAATTGATCAAGGAGTTAACCAAATTGAAAAAGCACAAAGGGCCTAAGTTTTTACACGTCATTACCACGAAAGGTAAGGGATTGAAACAAGCGGAAGAGAATCAGGTGAAATATCATGCGCCAGGTAAGTTTGACAGTGCAACAGGTGAATTGATTTCCAAAGAAGAAAGTGCTTATCCTGCAAAATACCAAGATGTCTTTGGACATACTTTGGTTGAATTAGCCGAACAAAATCCCTTGATTGTTGGGATTACACCTGCCATGCCTACGGGGAGTTCAATGAAGTATATGATGGAAGCTTTTCCTGAGCGTGCTTTGGATGTAGGCATTGCCGAACAACATGCTGTTACTTTAGCGGCAGGTATGGCTACCCAAGGGTTAATCCCTTATTGCGCCATTTATTCTACATTTTTACAACGCGCTTATGATCAGTTAATTCACGATGTCGCTCTACAAAAGTTACCCGTAGTTTTTTGTTTGGATCGCGCGGGATTAGTTGGAGAGGATGGAGCAACGCATCAAGGTGTATTTGATTTGGCCTACCTCAATTGCATTCCCAATATGGTGATTGCAGCTCCATTGGATGAAATTGAATTGCGAAATCTATTATATACTGTTCAAATGGGGATTGACATGCCTTGGGCTATTCGCTATCCTAGAGGAAAGGGAGTGAAGCAAACCGATTGGCGTGTGGATTTTGAAAAAGTTAACGTATCAATAACTAAAAACTTAAGAAAAGGCGATAAATTTGCGATAATTTCCACTGGAGTTATTGGGAATAACGTTATAGCAGCTTTTGAGCAATGTGAAACGGATGCTTGGACACACGAACATTTTCTGTTCGTTAAGCCATTGAATGAGCAGCGATTACATGAGATTTGCAGCACGCATGAGCATATTGTTACCATTGAAGATGGCGCTGTAAAAGGAGGTTTTGGAAGTAGTATAGCACAATTTGTATCACAGCATTACCCTAAACGCTCTGTAGAAAACTTAGGGGTTCCCGATGTTTTTATTGAGCATGGTACCGTAAGGGAACAACAGCAAATTTGTGGTATAGATATAGATTCAATTGTAAAATTAATTAGAGATAAGTTTTGAATAATTTAGGAAAGATTGCTTTTTTTTCTTTAGTAATAGGTTTTCATGGAGGAACAAGTTGGGCACAAGAAGGATCAACTGCTGTGGCAACTCCACAACCTAAACCCGAAACACCTGTTGTTCAGGATACGGTAAAAGTACAAGAAAACCCATTCAACCCATTGATGAATTTTTTGCCGCGTAAAAATTATGCGGAAGAAGATTTATTAATGAGTTATATGAACCTTGGAAGTAGAGAGGATTTGGCTTTTTTTAAACCCGAAGTTTTCGTTGAACGAAGTAAACCAAAGTACAGCGCGATAAAAACAAAATTTAATCCGCAAATTGAGCTATCCGCTATCCCTGTGAACAATGAGATTATTGGATACTGGGAGAAGAAAAATAAAGTGGGGTTGGATTTTAACCAAATTGCTTTTGTCAATTGGAGTGCTGGGGGAGATAATTCTATTTCAGGTCTGTTGAAAGGAGATTTTAGTAGAAAGTACATCAAAGGTCGTATGATTTGGGATAATACGTTAAACGTGCGCTATGGGGTAAATAAACAGTCTGATCGAGAGTTGCGTAAAACCGATGATGTCTTAGAACTCAATTCAACCTTTGGGTATAAATCATCTGCTGCTTCGGATTGGTACTATGTGTCAAAGTTGAATTTTAAAACCCAGTTTACCGATGGATTTAATTATCCCAATACGGATGATCCTGTATCAAAATGGTTAGCACCTGCTTACCTATATGTCGGGGTCGGGGGTGAATATATGGATTCCAAAACTGGGATAAAGTACTATATTTCACCACTTACGTATAAGGCGACCTTTGTCAATGATCAAACGTTGGCAGATCAAGGTGCTTTTGGTGTAGATCCCGCTATTAAAGATGAGAATGGTACTATACTTAGACATGGTAAACGCTCCAAGGCAGAGGTAGGTCTGTTGGTGAGTACCGAATGGAAAAAAGAAATTTTCACCAATATATTTATTGATACAAAATTGACGTTATATAGTGATTATATCGATCAATTTGGTAATATTGATGTGATGTGGGATTTGAAGCTGGATCTGAAAGTAAACGACTTTGTTCGCGCCAATGTTGGGATAAATTTGATTTACGATGACAATGTGAAAAATAAAGTTGAACGCGGAGGAGTCCAAGTGATTGAAGGGCCAAAAGTTCAATTTAAACAAACGTTAGGAGTAGGCTTAGTCTATTCGTTTTAATTTAATAAATTAGCGCTATGAAGCATATCTATTTTCTTTGTTTTTTCTGTTTATGCAGTTCTTTTTCTTTTGCACAAGAAGAAGTATTGGATGAATTAACACGTAAACAAGATAGCATAGCGGCTTTAGATTTTAAATACAGAGAAGATCAGTTTTACTTTGGAATTTCTCATACACTAATGCAAGCTAAACCCGCTGATTTTAAGGGGAATTCAGTTTCTTTGGGGATAGATATTGGTTTTCTACGTGATTTTCCCATTAATAAAAGTAGAACCATTGCCCTTGCGCCTGGTTTTGGTTTTTCCTATCAAAATTTGCGCAATAATTTTGGGCTAACAGAAGAAGGAGACTATACGTTATTATCACCGTATAAAAGAAATAGCCTTTCCCTTCATATGTTGGATTTTCCACTGGAGTTAAGATGGCGAAATTCAACCCCAGCAAGTCATAAGTTTTGGCGTGCTTATTTAGGAATTAAAGCGAGTTATGTTATGGGGAGTCGATTGAAAACATCAACAGATGAATATTCGACAACACTACGTGGCGATGCTAACATTAACAAATGGCTGTTTGGAATGTACGTAGGTGCTGGATTTAATACGTGGAATTTCTACGCCTATTACGGGTTGAATCCAATTTATAAAGAAGCTCCAATTAAAGGAGATAGCGAGAAGTTGCGCTTGTTTAAAGTTGGCGTAATATTTTATATTTTATAAACGAAGAGCTGTAAAAGCTCTTTTTTTATGGAGTTAAGAGTACCCAACAAACAAGTTGAGGGACAGCGCCAATAAGTCCTCCTAAAAGAACCTCATAGGAGGTATGAGCTCGTAAATACAAACGAGCGCTTGCTGTTAATCCTGTGATCAGGATGCAGACGATTAGAAGAATTAAGGCGGGTGTTTTTTGGTGAATGAGCAAGAGCGTAAAAAACGTTAAGCCAGCTGTCAACAAGGCTGTGTGTACGCTGTATTTCTGTCTGAATATAGCGCCTAATAGTAAAAGAGAATAAGTGACAATTAGCCCCCAAAAATAATGTTTTAATTCATACGCACTGTTGTTGTATAAAACAAGCGATTTAAGCGTATATAGTAGAGCGATATTAATAGCGAATGGGAAAATCCGCTCTCTAGTATCACTGACCATGACACTTGACTTTAGGATACGTAAGGAACGCATCAAATAGTAAATGGAAATGGGAATAAAGAAAGTGACGATAGCAACTTGACTGAGAATAATGGATAGTTCTATTGGAGTAAAGTAGTAATACTCAATAAGAAAATACAACCCAACCGTCTGTAAAGGCAATAAAATGGGATGAAAAAGATAGGAAACAAGTTGAGCTAATTTTTTCATAATTGCCGACCTATTTTTTAAAGGTATCGTCTGTCTTTCAGTTTATTAAATTCTCTTTCTCATACGAGCAACGGGAATATCTAGTTGTTCGCGGTATTTGGCAATCGTTCGCCTTGCAATACGATATCCTTTTTCTTTAAGTATTTCGACTATTTTATCATCTGGATAAGGTCTTTTCTTGTCTTCTTCTAAGATGATGGTCTCCAATATTTTTTTGATTTCAATCGTTGATACTTCTTCTCCTTGGTCGTTCATCATGGCTTCTGAAAAGAAATTCTTGATCAATTTCGTTCCATAAGGTGTTTCCACGTATTTGCTGTTGGCAACACGAGAAATGGTAGAAATATCCAGTCCAACTAAATCGGCAATATCTTTAAGAATCATCGGTTTAAGTTTGGTTTCATCCCCTGTTAAGAAGTATTCCTCTTGGTAGTGTACAATAGCGCTCATCGTTACATATAGCGTTTCTTGACGCTGTTTGATGGCATCGATGAACCATTTAGCCCCATCTAACTTTTGTTTAATAAACTGTACGGCATCTTTTTGAGAAGCACTAGCTTGCGTAGAGTCTTTATACGTTTGCAACATCTCTTGGTAATCGCGAGAGATGTGTAGTTCAGGTGCATTTCGGTTGTTTAAGGTCAATTCGATTTCGCCATCGACGATTTTGATCGTAAAATCGGGAATTACTTGTTCAATAAAGCGATTCGATCCAGTAAAAGCTCCTCCAGGTTTGGGGTTGAGTTTTTCAATTTCGTCAATCGCTTTTCGCAATTGATCTTTGGTAATATTGTAGCGTGATAATAGCTTGTCATAATGCTTTTTCGTAAAGGCATCGAATTGATTTTCAATGATGTCTTTGGCTACGGTAATGGCATCAGTAGGTGTTTTGTGTTTGAGTTGAAGCAACAAACATTCTTGTAGGCTACGTGCACCTACGCCAATGGGTTCTAGTTCGTGTACAAGAGCCAAAATTTGTTCTACTGTTTCTACATCAGTATAAACACCTTGGGTGAAAGCGAGATCATCGACAATATCCTGAACCTCCCTGCGGAGATACCCCATTTCGTCTACACTTCCTACTAAAAACTCCGCAATAGTGCGTGCTTCCTCAGAAAGAATAAAGGTGTTTAATTGATTGATAAGGTTTTGGTGAAAAGACTCTGTAGCGATAATTGGCGCTTCATAATCATCGTCATCCGAACTGTAATTGTTGGCTTGTAATTTATAATCGGGAATTTCATCATCACTTAAATAGTCATCAATATTGATGTCTTCTGCGTCGATGCGCTCGCTATCAAAGTCGTCAAACTCATTGTCCACGCTATCAAAATCGTCAGTAGATTCTTCTTTGCCTGTTTCTAAAGCAGGATTTTCAATGAGCTCTTCTTTTAGCCTTTGTTCGAAGGCTAAAGTAGGCAATTGAATGAGCTTCATCAACTGGATTTGCTGAGGAGATAGTTTTTGGGATAATTTAAGTTGTAAACTTTGTTTTAGCATGCTAAATAAAATTAACGAAATAGAAAATGTTTACTTTTAATCGATGTTCTTCCTAATTTACAGAAAAATACGATAAAAAGTAAACATTTATAGGGTTTCTTTTTATGAATAATTAAAACGCTGCATTTTGAGGAGTTCTAGGGAATGGAATTACATCTCTGATGTTCGTCATTCCTGTTACGAATAGTACTAGACGCTCAAATCCAAGTCCAAATCCACTGTGTGGAGCTGTACCGAATTTACGCGTATCAAGGTACCACCATAGTTCTTCCTTATCGATGCCCATTTTTTCGATTTTGTCCAATAAAACGTCATAGCGTTCTTCTCTTTCAGAACCACCGACAATTTCTCCAATACCAGGGAATAAGATATCCATGGCGCGAACGGTTTTTCCATCTTCATTCATACGCATGTAAAATGCTTTGATATCTGCTGGATAATCAAATAAAATTACGGGGCATTTGAAGTGTTTTTCCACTAAATAACGCTCGTGCTCACTTTGCAAATCAGCACCCCATTCTTCAATAATATAATTGAATTTCTTATTTTTATTTGGTTTAGAAGCTTTTAAAATATCAATAGCTTCAGTATAGCTTACGCGTTTAAAATTGTTTTCTGTGATAAAACGAAGTTTTTCAAGTAAAGCCATTTCGCTGCGTTCTGCTTGTGGTTTACTCTTTTCTTCTTCTAGCAAACGACTTTCTAAGAAAGCTAAATCATCGTGACATTTTTCTAGCGTATAGTTGATTACATATTTGATGAAATCTTCTGCTAGATCCATGTTATCCGCCAATTTATTGAAGGCAACCTCAGGCTCAATCATCCAGAATTCAGCTAAGTGACGTGATGTATTTGAGTTCTCTGCACGGAAAGTCGGTCCAAAGGTGTAAACCGAACCTAAAGCCATAGCATAGGTTTCTGCTTCTAACTGTCCAGAAACAGTTAGGTTTGTTGCTTTTCCAAAGAAATCCTCTGAGAAATCAACGGTTCCGTCTTCTGTTTTAGGAAGTTTATTTAGATTGAAATTTGTTACTTTAAACATTTCTCCAGCCCCTTCTGCATCCGAACCTGTGATGATTGGCGCATTGAAGTAGAAGAAACCATTGTCTTGGAAATATTTGTGTACAGCGTACGATAGCGTACTTCTTACACGCATAATAGCACCAAAAATATTTGTTCTAATTCGCAAGTGCGCATTTTCACGTAAAAACTCTAAAGAGTGTTTTTTCGGTTGAATTGGATATTCCTCTGGATTCGATTCACCATAAACTTTTAAGTTTTCAACTTGGATTTCTACATTTTGTCCAGCTCCTCTACTTTCAACTAAGGTACCTCTTACAGAAATAGCTGCTCCTGTGTGAATCTTTTTAAGTAATTCAGCAGGAAACTTATCTAAGTCAACAACACATTGGATGTTATTGATTGTCGATCCGTCATTTAAAGCAATAAATTGGTTATTTCTAAATGTTTTTACCCAGCCTTTTGCTTTTACTTCATGCAAAAGTGCCTTTCCGGTAAGCAGATCGATAATTTTGGTGTGTTTCATTTTTGAATATATTTTTGTTACCTGGTAAATCAAATCGACGAATTGAAATACGAACAAATGTACTAAAAAAACAATAGATATTGGTGTAAATAAACGGGTTATTAATCAAACATTCCGTATAAAAACCTGCTTTTTACCTAGAATTGAATTTAGGTGTATTTGAAAAGTATAGGAGGTTGTTCAAAATGTTTGAAGAGTAAATAAAATAAAAAACCCGCTACTGCGGGCTTTCCTTATACTTTAAGAATTTCTTCTTCTTTTCTTACTAAGATTTCATCAATCTTTTTCACAAAAGCATCTGTTAACTTTTGTACTTGCTCTTCAGCTTCTTTACAAACGTCTTCAGAAACGCCGTTTTTTTCTTCTTTTTTGATATCGTTATTGGCGTCTTTACGCGCATTTCGAATACCAATTTTAGCGTCCTCTGTTTCTACTTTAGCTTGTTTCACTAACTCTTTACGTCTTTCTTCTGTCAACGCTGGGATATTAATGATAATGTTCTCTCCATTATTCATCGGATTCAACCCTAGATTGGCAATCATAATTGCTTTTTCAATGGGCTGTAACATGCTTTTTTCCCAAGGTGTAACAGTTAACGTACGCGCATCTGGAACGTTTACACTCGCTACTTGTGATAGGGGAGTTTGAGAACCGTAGTAATCCACAAAAACACTACCAAGCATTTGCGGTGATGCTTTTCCTGCACGAATATTTAATAACGATTTTTCTAAGTGAGCAATAGAACCGTCCATTGCCTCTTTTGCACTCGCAATAATTAAATCTATTTCTTCTGTCATAACGTTTATTAATTAAGGTTTACGGAAACAGTAGTTCCTACTGTATCATCTCCTTTGCAAACTTTTAGTAAATTATTTTCTTTGTTCATATCGAATACCACAATAGGTAATTCGTTTTCTCTACTCAAAGTAAATGCAGTGGTATCCATCACATTCAATCCTTTGGTAAGTACGTCGCTAAAGGTGATTTTTTCAAATTTAACAGCCGTGGGATCTTTTTCTGGATCTGCATTGTAAACTCCATCAACACGTGTTCCTTTTAAGATAACATCGGCATTGATTTCAACTCCGCGCAATACTGCAGCAGTATCTGTTGTGAAGTACGGGTTTCCAGTTCCTGCACCAAAAATAACAATACGCCCTTTTTCTAAGTGACGAACGGCTCTACGCTTGATGTAGGGTTCAGCAACTGCTTCGATTTTTAAAGCTGTCTGTAGACGAGTAAGCATACCTGCATCTTCCAATGCGCCTTGCAATGCCATCCCGTTGATGATTGTCGCAAGCATTCCCATATAATCGCCTTGAACGCGATCCATCCCAACACTTGCACCAGCTACTCCTCTAAAAATATTACCACCACCAATAACAATAGCTATTTCAACACCCAAATCATGTACTTTTTTTACTTCAGCTGCGTACTCAGCTAATCTCTTAGGGTCAATTCCATATTGATTCTCTCCCATTAAAGCTTCTCCACTTAATTTAAGCAGAATTCTTTTATATTTCATGGATATGATATTTTTAAAGTTTTGCAAATATAAAGATTATATACTACTATAAAATAGCTTTTGCGAATTTATCCTGATGATTTTTAAAGGTTCTTGCTGCCGCTTGGTATCCCAAGTCAAATATTTCATCCATTCGCTGCTTATTGCGCTCAAAGGTTGAATATTGTGAAATATGGTGGGATTCAATTAACCAATCACACAAAGCTGATTGGGATCGATTGTGATTAGCCGCCATCAAATCATAGGCGCGAATGGCAACCGAACGCAACGAATTCAGGTTTTTCTTTTCGAGTTGTTCGATCGGACAGACGTTGCTGCCAATTAATACATCACAGTCTTTGCGGATTAGGTCTGTAGCGAAGTTATTGAGAATTCCACCATCGCTGAACAGTTGATCGTTAATAATGTGTGGTGAAAATATAGCTGGAAACGCACTAGAGGCCAAGATGGCATCGATTACTCGCGTATTGGCATCAAAGACGTGTATTTCTCCTTTGGCAATGTCCGTTGAATTAATTAATACTTTGATCGGCAAGTCATCCAGGGTGCGATTTTCGAAAATAGAAAATAAATACTTTTCAAACGCATTTGAATCGATAAGTCCAGCCTTCTTAAACGTAAAAAAATGCCAATTTAAAATATTGACAGATTTAAAAAAATCCAAGATTTCATGAGGAGTTAAACCAAAGGCATATAAACAAGAAACAATAGAACCAGCACTTGTTCCTGCTAAGATTTTAGGATGAATGTCTTGTTCGAGTAAAAATGAAAGAACACCAGCATGAGCAATCCCTTTATAGCCTCCTCCGGACAAAGCCAAACCTATTTTAGGTGTTATCATAAATGAAAGTATTGAAAGATTTGTGATTAAAAGATTAACTTTGAATTCGAACTAATAAAATTACACAAAAATGAACAAAATAGACCTAAAAGAATTGAATAATAGTTTTACGTATGCAACGTTCCGTGCTTATGTGACAGAAGCATTGCAAAATAATCCAGAAAAATTACAGCTATCAGCAGATTATTTGCCTTATGCAGAATTAAATGAGGCGCGTTTACATCGCTTGGATAAAACGTTAAGTGTAGCATCAGAAGTAGCGTTAGTTTTGGAGAACTTAAATAAAGATTACATCTGGTTAGTTATTTCTGAAAGTTGGTGTGGGGATGCGGCTCAATCGGTGCCTATGTTGAATAAAATGGCAGCCATTACGGATAAGATAGACCTGCGCATTGTATTTCGCGATCAAAATTTAGATTTAATGGATCAATATTTGACTAATGGAGGAAGAGCTATTCCGAAGTTGCTCATCGTGGAGAAAGAAACCTTGAATGTTGTAGGCGATTGGGGACCACGTCCTGCTGATGCAGTTCAACTGGTGAATGACTACAAAGCGGAACATGGTAAGTTTGATGAAGATGGAATAATCGCACTAAATAAATGGTACACAAAAAATAAAGGTCAACAAGTACAACAGGAAGTTGCTGCCTTGATGACCGCTATTGATCAATAATAAAATTAACCCCTTACTATTGTACGATAGGTCCTACAATCGTGAGGTTTTTGGATAAAGACATCCCTGCAGGATTGCATCCCAATGCGCCTTCAGGGATAATTTGATCTAATTTCTCAAAGTATTCCACCCAAACAGGGAAAGCTTCTCCTGTATATTTCGAACGGTATGTCATCGGATAGAGGTGAAAAAATTCCTTGTTTTTATTGGCTGATTTAAAGGCGTCGTATAGTAATTCTGAACAATAGTACTTGCCATTGGCATAGAGATAATTGTCGTCATAGGGAACTCCTAGTTGTTTTAATGCAAAGGTTTTTGCAGCGGGAATTAATTTCTCGAATCGCGGTAAAAGTCGTCCCAAATACATGGTTTCAGGAGTTTTGGTTAAAAACTGATCCAGAGGAGTTAGACAAACTTCGGGCCAAGTGGCTTCGATCACTTGTAGGGATCCTTCGTGTTCAACGACCATTCCGATGTGATTAAAATTTAATCCGTTATATCCATAGGTTACTTCGTTAATCGCGTCGCATAAAGGTCCACATTTCAGGTTTTGAAAGATTAAATCTCCTTCTTTAAAGGTCGTTTTTTGGGCATAGCTCTGTGCATAATTCAGCGTACAAAGCAGTCCAAATAAAGCGATAATTTTTTTCATATTCATTTGTCGTTTGGACAAAAATAGAACTATCTCCCTAGATAAACAATGGAAAAAATAAAAGGTTTGAGTCATTGGAAAACAGTCTTTTTTTGGGTGTTAAAGTTTGTATAATGCTATTGAATGGAATGTTTTTAAATTATAAATAGTTGTATATTAGGAGGATTAACCATAAAAAACACGAATACTATGTCACAACAATTTCCATTTCCAGCATTTAAAGAAAAATATGGAAACTATATTGGCGGTACATTTGTAGCGCCTGTCAAAGGGAGATATCTCAACTCCATTACCCCAATTAACGGAACGGTATTTACGCAAGCTGCACACTCTACAGAAGAGGATTTGATCTTGGCCATTGATGCCGCAGACAAAGCCTTTGAAACGTGGAGCAAGACTTCTGCAACGGAACGCAGTAATATCTTGTTTCGCATTGCTGATCGCATGGAGCAAAATCTGGAGTATATCGCAAAAGTGGAAACCATTGACAATGGAAAAGCGTTACGCGAAACACTAAATGCCGATATTCCTTTGGCAATTGATCACTTCCGTTATTTTGCAGGTGTGATCCGTGCAGAAGAGGGGTCTGTAGTAGAGCTAGACGAGCATACGGTATCGATGATTGTTCACGAACCACTGGGTGTTGTCGCTCAAATTATTCCATGGAACTTCCCTATTTTAATGGCCGTATGGAAACTAGCACCTGCTTTGGCAGCTGGAAACTGTGTGGTACTGAAACCTGCAGAAAATACGCCAATCTCTATTCTGATCTTACTGGAACTAATCGGTGATTTATTGCCTGCAGGAGTAGTCAATGTAGTCAATGGATCAGGGGCTGAATTAGGACAAAAATTAGTAACCAATCCCAAAATTAGTAAAGCAGCTTTTACGGGATCCACGGCAACAGGACGTTTGGTTATGCAATATGCAACAGAAAATATCATTCCTGTAACCTTAGAGTTGGGTGGAAAATCGCCTAACGTATTCTTTGAGTCAATCATGGATCACGATGATGATTACCTAGATAAAGCCATTGAGGGCGCAGTATTGTTTGCCTTTAACCAAGGAGAGGTTTGTACATGTCCATCGCGTTTGTTGATTCAAGAAAGTATTTACGACAAGTTCATCGCTCGTGTGATCGAACGTGTAAAAGCGATTAAAGTCGGGAATCCACTAGATCCAACGACTATGATGGGAGCACAAGCGTCGAAAATGCAGTATGACAAGATTAGTTCATACCTTAAACTTGGAAAAGAAGAGGGTGCAGAGGTACTAGTTGGTGGAGATGTAAATCACTTAGGTGGGGACTTGGAGAATGGATATTATATCCAACCAACCTTGCTAAAAGGGCACAATAAGATGCGCGTGTTCCAAGAGGAAATTTTTGGACCTGTATTGGCTGTAACGACCTTTAAAGATGAAAAAGAAGCAATTGAAATTGCCAATGATACGCTTTATGGATTAGGAGCAGGTGTGTGGACGCGTGATGCGCATCAGCTATACCAAATTCCACGCGCGATTAAAGCGGGACGTGTTTGGGTCAATAATTACCACAATTATCCTGCTGGAGCACCATTTGGAGGTTATAAACAATCGGGTATTGGACGTGAAAATCACAAAATGATGCTGGGACATTACCGTCAAACAAAAAATATGTTGATTTCCTACAACAAGAAAAAAATGGGATTCTTCTAAAATATAAACAGGATGTCGAAAATAAGCCGCATTGACGTAACAGACAAAGCAAAAGCTTTGATTGAAGAATTACAAGCAGAACACGGAGATCTGATGTTTTATCAATCCGGAGGATGCTGTGAAGGTACACAACCGATGTGTTTTGTTAAGGGAGGCTTTTACTTAAGACGTCGCGATGTAAAAATAGGAGAGGTTTGCGGTTTTGACTTTTGGGTAGATCGCGATTTATTTGAGTACTGGAAACACGCTCATTTTACTTTAGATGTAGCAGATGGATTCGGAACAGGCGGTTTCTCTCTGGAAATTCCCAAACAAAAAACGTTTCAAATACAGTATCGTATGTTTACACCTGAAGAGCTGCCAAAGCTTGAGGAGGTAATTTTAAATGAATAAATGCTTTAACACGATGAATGTGAAGAGGCTACACGAAAGTGTAGCCTCTTGTTTTTTGTTTACAGTTAATCGTTTACGCTTCACAGTTGAACCAATTATTTTTTAATGATAAAATCGTCTATTCAGTGAATTCACTCTTCTCTCATTTATCTCACTGATTTTATATTGGTTTTGGTGTTCGATGAATCTACGCTACGATTTCCTGATCGCGCGGATTTGCAATCAGTGCCATCGGACAAAGAGTTTTGTTTCTTGCAGTACAACGGAAAAGGAATGGGTTTTGTTCGGGTCTTGTTCGAGTCATGTTCGAGTCAGCTTCGGTAAATGGGGGTTAAACCCCCGTAAATACGAAGGTTTGTCGAAGAAGACCCGAACAAGAGTAAAAGCAAACCAAATAAAAGACTGCATAACAGTTATTTGTATTGTTTGTTGATGGAAAAACAAACCCATTTGTGCTATTGCTTTCCAAATAGTGGAAAAACACAGAAGATATTCAGGTTAATTTCGTCTGATGTTGGTTTGTCGTGTATTCGTGCAGCTTGTGAATAGCAAAGAACGATTCTAAAAGAATAGTAACCAGTAAACCAGGTAAATTAGGGCAGATATTAAAAGAGGAATTTTAGGTGGCCTAAGTGGGAAGGTAGGTGCAGTAGGTGCAAATCCGCCTCATCGGAGTTTTATACAATACATAAGAGGGTGTCCTTTTGGGACACCCTCCTTGTTATTTTAGTTTACCTCAATGATTTTTTAGTCGTATAAACATCTATTGAGGGAGTTGTTCCTTCTCCTTTTTCCCATCTCCACTTTCTATTACACGGTCTTCAAATTCCTCTATACTCAATGCGTTTTTCACGTCATATTCCCCTATTTTAGTACGACGCAAGGCTGTTAGATGCCCTCCACTGTTCAATTTTTCTCCAAAGTCAAATGCAATAGATCGGATATAGGTACCCTTTGAACAAGCGATTCTAAAGTCGATCTCAGGTAATTCCACACGCGTCAGTTCAAAGTCAGAAATACTAATTGGACGGCTACTAATTTCTACTTCTTCTCCTTTGCGAGCGTGTTCGTACAATCGCTTGCCATCTTTTTTAAGGGCGGAGAAAATAGGGGGGCGTTGTAGGGTTGTACCCAGAAAACTCCCGCGGGTTTGTTCGATCATCTCCTCCGTAATATGCGCGGTTGGAAAGGTTTGATTGATTTCAGTTTCCAAATCATAGGATGGCGTAGTGGCACCCAGCTGAAAAGTACCAGTATATTCTTTTTCTTGTCCTTGTAAGTCAGTAATAGTTTTGGTGGCTTTTCCCGTACAGATTAACAATAATCCAGTAGCCAGTGGATCTAGGGTTCCAGCATGACCGACTTTGATTTTTTTTAGCCCGTATTCTTTTTTCAGTAACCATTTAATTTTGTTTACTGCTTGAAAGGATGACCAATGTAAAGGCTTGTCAATGAGTAATACTTGACCTTCTTGAAATGCTTCTGCTGAAAATTGCATGTTTAATTTTTTATGTATCCGAAGTAAACAAGTAGGAGAACTCCTGCAATGATGCGGTAGTAACCCCAGGGTTTAAATCCGTATTTTTTGATAATTCCAATGAAAAATTTAATAGCAACGATGGAAACGATAAACGCCAAAACGTTGCCTAAAAGGAATAACTTTAAGTTGTCGCTGTTTTCGAAAAGTAATTCATACCCCATTTTTCCAGATTCATATTTTTTTAAGACGATCGAATAAACGGTTACGGCAGCCATAGTTGGTACTGCTAAAAAGAAGGAGAATTCAGCGGCTACTTGACGCGATAAGCCCTGTTGCATTCCACCGATGATAGAGGCTGCGGAACGGCTTGTGCCAGGCATCATAGCTAAACACTGCCAAAATCCAATACTTACAGCTTGTTTAACTGTAATATCTTCTTCGCGTGTTGTTTTTGGGTTTTTAAAGAATTTGTCAATAAAAATTAATACAACACCTCCTACAATTAACATGATAGCGATATAGATGGTTTCTCCTAATACGGCATCAATCTTTTCGTCAAATAGTTTACCTAAAACCAAAGCGGGAATAACGGCAAAAACTAATTTTTTATAGAATGAAATACGGCTGAAATCGAAAAACTTACGCCAGTAAAGTACAACAACGGCTAAAATAGCACCAAATTGAATTGCAGTTTGAAAAAGTTTTACAAAATCATCTTCCTGAATGCCGTAGTACGAGCTCAAAAAAACCATGTGAGCGGTTGATGAAACAGGTAAATATTCAGTAAGTCCTTCTACAATAGCTAGAAGGATGGCTTGTATTAAATCCATAAAATTAATTTGTTATGATTGTTTTTTGTCTTTTTTGATAATGGAATATACGGCTACACCAATACCGATAAAAAATACAGCAGGTGCTAAGTGAATTCTTCTAAAGCTATAGATAGCTTCATTGAATTGTGTTGGATCATCATTCGAAGCCCCTCCCATAAGGATGAAACTCAAGGCTATAATAGCGAAACTCGCTAATAGCAACGTGTAGTTTTGTTTGGAAAACAAAAATTCAGAAGGGTTGTTGTCTTTTTTCATATTTAATAGAGTTCGTCTGATTTAAGGTTTAAGAATCGCTGCGTAGCGAAAAATGTACTAATTGTAGTGATAATAATTCCCGCCAAAATCAGACCCGATCCAACAATAACTAAAGGCATATAGTTTGTCGTAGGAGAAAGTTCTAAATCAGGGAATTTTTTATCGAGATAGAAAGTTAAGGCCACTAGAGCAATAACAGCTAAAATCGAGCCAATGAGACCTAAACGCATGCTATGCCAAATAAATGGACGGCGAATAAAGCGCTTTGTGGCACCAACCATCTGCATGGTTTTAATGGTAAAGCGGCTAGAAAAAATCAATAATCGCAGGGAACTGTTGATTAATAACATTGAAATAACCGTCAGTATACCTGCAATAATCAATACCCAATTCGTAATGCGTTTGATGTTGTCGTTGACTAGTTCTACGAGTTGTTTATCATAGGCTATTTCGTTAATATTCGGAGTTTTTAGTAATTCGGCCTCGATTTTCGTTAAGCTATCCGTGACTACATACTCTCCATTGATGTAAATGTCATACGAGTTTTGAAGAGGATTGTAACCTAAGAATTCAAGAAAATCCTCACCTAAATCTTCTTTTTGTGTTTCGGCGGCTTCTTCTTTAGAAACAAATTTGAATGACTTCACGTAAGGAGCTTCCCCTAATTTTTTTGAAAATTGGTCAAACTCTTTTTGTGTAGCATTGTCAGTAAAAAAAAGGTTAATCGGAATATTTTCGCGGAAATTATTCGAAATTCTCTCTGAATTAATGACAAATAAGCTCAAGGCCCCCAATAAAGAGAGAACCAAAAAAATACTTAGTATCACAGAAAAATAAGACGAAATTAGTTTTCGCTTTTGGTATTTTTCATACGTAGACGTCATAGTGCAATTTTTAAAGCTGTAAAATTATAAAACTAAAGTGTTTTTAAAAGATAATAACGATTAAACTTTTCTAATTGTTATAAATATAGTTTATTTCTTTGTATTTTGTATGGGATTGGGTAAAGAATACGTTGATGTTTTTGCTACTATTGTCTTTTATGTCTACTACATGCGCAATGGATGTGCTTTTTGAGCCCGTACTGTCAATGTTAATCAAAAAACGAATCTGGAGTAGAGGGAATTACAGAATAAAAAAATATGGAATACGCTAAAAAAAGTAAATTTATTAAACACACACTGCTTTCTTCTTTGTTTTTAGGAGGGATGTGTTACTTTTTTATTGCCGTTTTTCAACCTTTTGGCACTTATACCTATACCCATAGCAATAAATATTTACTCTTGTTACCCTATGGTTTTTTTGTCTTTTTTAGTTTTTTGTGTACGGCTGTGATTATTGGTCAATATTCAGCCAATTGGAGCTGGAAACTAGAGGTGAAAAAAGGACTTGTACTGCTTTTTTTTTGTTCTATCTTGAGCTATTTGTACAATATGCTTGTTATTAGCCATCATGCTCTTTCGTTCAAAGGGTGGTTGGAAATGTTGGTGTATACCTTGCTAATTGGTCTGCCTATTTGTGTTCTACACAGCTTGCTTTATTATGTGTGGTATCGTGAGTACTCAATGCTAAATCAGGAACCCTACAATCGCAATGTAGAGGCATGGCGAGCAAAAGAAGTAGAAGAGAAGGAAATAGAGGAAATGAAGGATGGAGTTGTATCAATCAAAACCGATATTTTACAAGAGACATTTACTTTAAAGGAGAGTGATTTTATCTATGCTCAATCTGAGGGGAATTATTGCACGGTTTGCTATTTGGTCGAAGGACAACTACACCAACAATTGATGCGCTTGCCATTAAAAAAACTAAAGGAACAACTGAGCTGCGTTTCAATTCAATACTGTCATCGTTCCTATTTGATTAATACCATATATCTTCAAGAGGTAAAGGGAAATGCGCAAGGAGGAAAGGCTCGTCTTATTTACATCGAACAACCACTTCCTGTTTCTAGAACGTACATCCAAGAATTAAAAGCAAACAGAACGTTTGTAAGCTAGTTTTTTTCGGTATTTAGCAATATTTGCTTTTTTTGAAAGAAGATTGCATTTGTGTTTGCTGTTTATCCCAAAGGGTTGTTGTTCATCCCATTTTTTTATTTGTTGCTGTTTTATTCTGCAGTTTTGTGGGAATATGTATTTAAAAACACACCGATGAAAAAAATGGTAGTACTGGCGTTTAGTTGCCTATTTAGTTTATTTAGTTGTCAGCTGAGAGCGGAAGACCAAGATCGTGAACTCAGTGGGGATTGGAAGATGACGCTGACGCATCCAGATCTTGGCGTAGTAGATCTTATTTTGACTTTTGATGCAACAGCAGATGCATTTAACGCTTATACGCGAAAAGGAGCAGATAAAATTATTGTTGGCGGTTGGACTTCTTTTTTAGGTCGCACGTTTACTTCCTCATTCAGAGACGGAAAATTAATCACCCTTGATGAGGGAAAACTTATACAAAAGGATGGTAAGAAAGAACTTAGTGGTATTTTTCGTTCTCCGATCGGCAATTATTACTTTAAGGGGGAGTTGATTGGAGAAACGTTGCAAGCGGAGTTAAAAACAAAAGATCAGTACCTCAAAGGAACAATGGTTGGAACCAAGCTCAACCAATCTTTGCCCTTGGTAAATTACGTGGATTTATTTGAGGAGGTTGTTGTGTTATCGGAACAAAATATCTACAACAAAGCAAGGATTGAGAGTAAGGAATGGAAAGGATTTAAAAAGAAAATGACCCAAGTGTTGCCTCAAATACACGACGATCTCGAATTGGTATTTGCCTTTTACTATTACGCTCAAAAATTGCCTTTTTCTCACTACGCTTTGTTGCGATTGAATGAAAGTGGAAATAATGCATCAGGAGGAGCAGTAGAGGAAGAAAGAAAAGAAGTTGAATTAACAGTACTAGAAGATGGGATAGGTTTGCTTTCCATTCGCGATTTTGGTGGTACAGCGGAAGCGATGCAACGTGTTTTCGTTGAGATTAAACAGCAGCATATTAAACATTTAATAGTCGATTTACGCAATAACCCTGGAGGCGGGATAGAGGCAGGGTTGACTTTTGTTAATCAAGTGGCTACAAATTCTTATTATGGGGGGATTTTTCTCACGCGAAAGTGGTTTGATCAGCAGCAAAAACTTCCAACTGAAGCACAGCAATCTAGTTTTATTTCTTTTACTGATGCAAATGCAACGGCTTTGTTGAGCCATATTCACCGTTACCCCGGTATTGCGTTGTCTGTTCAACCCGCAAAAGAAGCGCGATATGACGGACAGCTGTATTTGTTAGTTAACAGGCGTACTGCGAGTACCTGTGAGCCTATTGTTTATGGTTTGCAATTAGAAGGACGTGCCGTGGTAGTTGGAGAACAAACCGCAGGAGCTATGTTGAATAGTGAACGCTTTGCTGTGGCTCATGGGTTTACGTTACTCTTGCCTACTGCTGATTATTACACTGCAGATGCAAAGCGATTGGATCAGGTCGGTGTGCGGCCAACGGTGGCTGTTTCAAATGAAGAAGTCTTAGATTATGTGGTCAATCAATTGATTAAAAAAAGAGTAAACCCGAAGTAGCTGTCGTTTTGTTGTTAGGAAGTGTATGAAAGTTTTCACTTTCTTATAAATATAGTTTATTTTTGCGTCAAGATGGCGTTTTTTTCGAGCTCCTCGAAGAAGAACAGGTGTAATAAATGATATTTGTACTATGAAATACAATCCAAGCGAAATTGAAGCAAAATGGCAAAAGTTTTGGAAAGACAATCAAACTTTTAAAACCTCAAATCAATCAGATAAACCCAAGTATTATGTACTGGACATGTTCCCTTATCCTTCTGGGGCAGGACTGCATGTTGGACATCCTCTAGGGTATATTGCCTCGGATATTTTTGCAAGATATAAAAGACACAAAGGATTTAATGTATTACATCCTCAAGGATATGACAGTTTTGGACTACCTGCAGAGCAGTATGCCATTCAAACAGGTCAACATCCTGCAATTACAACAGAAGTAAATATTGCGCGTTATAGAGAGCAGTTGGATCAAATTGGATTCTCTTTCGACTGGTCTCGTGAGATTCGCACTTCAAATGCGGATTACTACAAACACACGCAGTGGATTTTTATTCAGCTGTTTAATTCATGGTATAATAAGGAGTCAGACAAAGCAGAGTCTATCGATACCCTGGTTGCATTATTTGAGCAAAAGGGGAATGCAATGGTTCAAGCTGTTTGCGATGATGCGATTGCGGAGTTCACTGCACAAGAATGGGCTTCTTTCTCTCAAGAGGAAAAAGAACGTGTTTTATTGCAATACCGTTTGACGTATTTGGCAGAAACAGAAGTGAACTGGTGTCCGGCTTTGGGGACCGTATTGGCAAATGACGAAATCAAAGACGGTTTGTCAGAGCGTGGTGGTCATCCTGTTGTGCGTAAAAAAATGAAACAATGGAGTATGCGTATTTCTGCTTATGCAGAACGCTTACTTGAAGGATTAAATACAATTGACTGGACAGAAAGTTTAAAAGAAAGTCAACGCAACTGGATTGGAAAATCGGTGGGTGCTGCTGTAGTATTCCATGTGAAGGATTCGAATGAAACGATTGAAGTGTTTACGACACGTCCTGATACTATTTTTGGTGTAAGTTTTATGACTTTAGCACCAGAACACGATTTAGTACGAAAAATTACAACACCAGAGAAAAGTGGTGCAGTTGAAGCTTATATCGATGCAACGTCTAAACGAAGTGAGCGCGACCGTATGGCTGATGTGAAAAAGATCTCAGGTGTATTTACGGGAGCCTATGCAGAACACCCTTTCACCAAAGAACCAATTGAAATTTGGATTGGAGATTATGTATTGGCTGGGTATGGAACAGGAGCTGTAATGGCTGTTCCTGCTGGAGATACGCGTGATTATGCTTTTGCAAAACACTTTGGTATTGAAATCAAAAATATTTTCAATCAAGATATCAGCGAAGAAGCTTTCGCGGAAAAAGAAGGATTTGTTTTAGAAAATTCTGATTTCTTGAATGGGTTAGGATATAAAGAGGCTTCGGCTAAAGCGATTGAAGCGATTGAAGCTTTGGGACAAGGAAAGGGAAAAACAAATTATCGCTTGCGCGATGCTGTTTTCTCTCGTCAACGTTATTGGGGCGAACCATTTCCAGTATACTATGTGAATGGATTACCTAAGATGATTGATAAGGCGTATTTACCTATTGTGTTGCCAGAAGTTGAAAAATACTTGCCAACAGAAGATGGACAACCTCCTTTAGGAAATGCACATACCTGGGCTTGGGATACTGTAAATAATAAAATCGTATCCAATGAGCTAGTTGATGAAAAGACAGTATTCGCATTAGAATTAAATACAATGCCTGGATGGGCGGGATCTTCATGGTACTGGATGCGTTATATGGATCCTACAAATGAAGAATTTATTGCGTCAGAAAAAGCGCTGGATTATTGGCAAAATGTAGATTTATATATAGGAGGAAGTGAGCACGCAACAGGTCACTTGCTATACAGCCGTTTCTGGAATAAATTTTTAAAGGATATTGGTGTTGCCCCGACAGAAGAACCTTTCGCAAAATTGATCAATCAAGGGATGATTTTGGGGACTTCTGCTTTTGTTTATCGCGTGGAGGGAACGAATACGTTTATTTCAAAAGATATGATTAAAGACGAAAAAGTACAACAGTTGTATGCTTATGTTGGACTAGTAAATAGTTCGTCTGAATTGGATATGGAAGGGTTCAAAGCATGGAGACCTGATTATGCAGAGGCAACGTTTATTTGCAATGCCAACGGAAAGTACATCGTCGGACACGAAGTGGAGAAAATGTCTAAATCGTATTTCAACGTGGTGAATCCCGATGATATTTGCCAAGAATACGGAGCAGATACCTTGCGTTTGTACGAAATGTTCTTAGGACCATTGGAGCAAGCGAAGCCTTGGAATACAGCAGGTATTTCGGGTGTATTTGGTTTCTTGAAAAAACTGTGGAGATTATATGCTGATGAAACAGCAGTTGTTGTGGTAAACGATGAGCCGACAAAAGAGATGTACAAATCCTTGCACAAGACCATTAAAAAGGTAGAAGAAGATATTGAAGGATTCTCTTTTAATACTTCCGTATCTCAATTTATGATTTGTGTGAATGAGTTAGGACAACAAAAATGTCATCACCGAGCGATCCTAGAGCCATTGGCTATTTTGGTAGCACCTTACGCACCTCATATTGCTGAAGAGCTTTGGAGTATGTTGGGACATCAAGAGACGATTGCTGATCAACCGTTTCCGGAGTTTGTCGCTTCATACTTAGTGGAAGATGCTAAAGAATATCCTGTTTCCTTTAATGGGAAAATGCGTTTCAAAATTGAGTTGCCTTTAGACTTGAGTGTGGAAGAAATTGAAAAATTGATTTTAGCAGATGAAAGAACACAAGCGCAATTACAAGGACGTGAACCGAAGAAGTTAATCGTTGTGCCAGGAAAAATTATCAACATTGTTGGTTAGTTCTACTGAAATAAAAAAACAGCATAAAAAATCCCGTTGTAGCGATACAACGGGATTTTTTATTTTTATTTTCCTGGACGGAGTAGTAGTGAGTTTTCGAAATCTTTTTTGATGGATTTGAGGTATCGTTCTGCTTCCAAACGCGTCTTGAAATTACCTGCCATTACTTTATATGAGGGGTTGGAATAAATGACTGTTGCTTCCATGTCAGGGTACAGTCTTTTGAATCGATTTAGTGCTTCTTTTGCTGGCTGATTTTTTCCGTAAAAAATCTGAATATTGTATTTATCCGTATTCAAGGAAGATGTTGTTGAAGATCTTTTAGCATCAACGAGTTTTTTTATGGCTAAAGGCTCTTGAATCGTAGTGTTTTTCTCTTGAGCGTAACTTATTGTATGCATAAAAAACAAGCAAAAAAGGACCGGAAATATTCTTAAAATTCTCATAATGAAATGTATTTGAAGCAAATTTACAATTATTCTTGAAAATTGCGTGAGATAGCTTTATTTAGAACGCGTATAAATTAAAGATTAAGGTCGTTAAAGGTTTTAAGAGTTATCCATAAATTGTATTTTTGTCGGAGTTTGTAAATAAGGTGTATTGAATAATAGTTGATTATCACTGTTATTAAAAGACCAAGTTTAGTTGAAAATCAATTTATAACTATGAAAAAAGTGGGTAACCATAATTCGTTTTCAAAGATTTTATTCTTTTGTTTAGCATTAATGCTATCGTTTTCTACAATTTCGTTTGCTCAGGATGCAGCAAAAGGTAAGGAATTGTTTAATTCTAACTGTGCGGCATGTCACAAGTTAGACGGGGCTTCTACTGGACCTGCACTGCGTGGAGTTGTTGAACGTCACGATGGAGATGTAGAATGGCTACACAAGTGGATCAAAAGTAGTTCGTCTTTGATTAAGTCTGGCGACGCTCGTGCAGTAAAACTGTTCAATGAGTGGAACAAAGTTGTGATGAACGACTTCCCAGGTTTATCTGACCAAGATGTAGATGATATCTTGGCGTATGTATCTGAACCAAAAGCTGAAGCTCCAGCTGCTACTGCAAGTGCTGGTGGTGCTCAAGGACAAGGTGGTGGAGATGCAGTTTCTAATATGATTGTGTTAGGAGCATTAGTAGTTGTGTTGTTATTATTGGTAACGATGCTTTTCCTTGTTAAAAAAGTATTGAATAAAGTTGTTGAGGCTAATGGTTTGACAGAAGAAGTTCGCAAAACAGTTCCAATGTGGAAGGCGTTTGTGAAAAACCAATTCTTGGTAATTTGTTCTACAATTGTATTTGTTCTAATCGGATCGTACTTCGCTTATGGCTTTATGATGCAGATTGGAGTAGATAAAGGGTATGAGCCAGTTCAGCCAATTCACTTCTCACACAAAATTCACGCAGGAGATAACGGTATCGATTGTAAATACTGTCACTCATCTGCTAGATCAAGTAAAACTTCTGGAATTCCTTCATTAAACGTTTGTATGAACTGTCATAAAAACATCAGTGAGTTCACTGGAGATGAGGGTGCTGACTACGGTAAGTATACACCAGATTTTTATACTGCTGAGATTCAAAAGTTATATGATGCTGTTGGATGGGATCCTGCTGCTCAAAAATATACTGGTAAAGAGAAGCCTGTTAAATGGGTTCGTATTCATAATTTACCTGATTTCGTTTACTACAACCACTCACAACACGTAAATGTTGCTGGTTTAGAATGTCAAACTTGTCACGGACCAGTGGAAGAAATGGAAATCATGAGACAACACTCTCCATTGACAATGGGATGGTGTATTGACTGTCACAGAACGACTGATGTTAAGTTACAGGATAATGCATACTATGCAAAAATCCACGAAGAACTTGCAAACAAGTACGGCGTTGAGAAATTGACAGTTGCTCAAATGGGAGGACTTGAGTGTGGTAAATGTCACTATTAAGAATTATTTAAGAATAAGAAGCTAATATTTATATACAATGGCATCAAACAAAAAATACTGGAAAAGTGTTGAGGAGCTGAATGATAATAGTTCTATTGTTGAGACGCTAAGAAACAATGAGTTTGTTGAGGAAATTCCTACAGATGAATTTCTTGGAGACAAAAACAAATTGTCTTCTTCTTCAACAACTCGTCGAGACTTTTTGAAATATGTTGGTTTTTCAACAGCGGCAGCAACATTAGCTGCTTGTGAAGGACCAGTTATAAAATCAATTCCTTACGTAGTTCAACCAGAGGAGATTATTCCTGGAATTGCAGACTACTATGCAACGACGATTGCAGATGGTTTTGATTTTGTAAATGTTTTGGTTAAGACTCGTGAGGGTCGTCCAATCAAAATTGATAATAATAAACTTGCAGACGCATATTCAGGTGCGAATGCGCGTGTACATGCATCTGTACTTTCAATGTATGATAGCATGCGTTTGAAAGCACCGAAAATCGAAGGGAAAAATGCTTCTTGGGATGAGGTAGATGCTAAAGTAAGAGCAAGTTTACAAGATGCTAAATCAACAGGAGGAAATGTAGTTGTATTAACTAATACAATGGCGAGTCCTTCTACAGATAAATTGATCGGAGAGTTTATTGAAACTTATCCAAACGCGAAACACGTAGTGTATGACGCAGTTTCATCATCTGCTGCTGCAGATGCTTATGAACAAGCATACGGAAAACGTGGATTAGCAGATTACGATTTTGGAAAAGCAAGCGTTATCGTTTCAGTTGGTGCTGATTTCTTAGGAGATTGGCAAGGTGGAGGATACGATTCAGCTTATGCTCAAAAACGTATTCCTAAAAATGGTGTAATGTCGAAGCATATTCAGATTGAAGCTAATATGAGTCTTTCTGGAGCGAATGCAGACGTTCGTATGCCATTGACTGTTGCAGAACAAAAAGCAGCTTTGGTTAAATTGTATAATGTAATTGTTGGAGGATCAGTTTCTTCTGTCAATACAGCTTATGATGAGGCAATCAATAAAGCAGCAAAACAAGTTAAAGCAGCAGGTTCTAAAGGAGTTGTTGTTACAGGTTTAGAGGATGTAAATGCACAGTTAGTTGTATTGGCAATTAACGAAGCTTTACAGTCAGAAGCTTTCTTGCCAGAACAAACAAAATATGTAAGATTAGGTAATGCTGCGAAAGTTGCTGAATTAATTAAAGAGATGAACGCTGGTAAAGTTCATACTTTAATTATGTCGGGAATCAATCCAGTATATACTTTAGCAAATAGTGCAGCTTTCGTTGAAGGATTGAAAAAAGTAAAAACTTCAGTGAGTTTTGCATTAAAAGAAGATGAGACAGCTTTAGAGACTACAATCGCTGCTGCTGCTCCTCATTATTTAGAGTCTTGGGGTGATGTAATGATCAAAAAGGGTCACTACTCAATTACGCAACCTACAATCAGACCTTTATTTGATACAAGACAGTTTCAAGAGGCTTTATTGTTGTGGAATGGAAATAATACAGCGTATTATGACTACATCAAAGCAACTAGCGCTTCTCAGGTTTCTGGTTTAACTTGGAATCAATTGGTTCACGATGGTTTTGCTGTAACAGGTGAACTTGCAAAAGTATCAGCTTCTGCTGATTTCTCTTCTGCAGTTTCTGCTTTAAGCAAAGCGAAAAAAGGAGAAGGTCTTGAGTTAGTATTATATACTAAAACAGGAATGGGAGATGGACAACAAGCAAACAACCCTTGGTTGCAAGAGTTTCCAGATCCAATTACGCGTGTATCATGGGATAACTATTTAACAATCTCACGCGCTGATGCTGAAGCTTTAGGTATTGTAAACTTTCATGTAGCTAACGGTGGATTAGACGGAAGTTATGTTACTATTCAAGCTAACGGCGTTACTTTAGAAAATGTACCTGCATTAATTCAACCTGGACAAGCAGCTGGAACAGTTGGTTTAGCTTTCGGTTACGGAAGAAAAGCAAGCTTAAAAGAAGACATGCAAGTAGGGGTGAATGCTTATACTCTATATCACAATTTCGATAACGTTCAAAATGTTACGGTAACAAAAGCATCAGGAAACCATGAGTTTGCTTGTGTTCAGTTACAAAACACGTTGATGAGTAGAGGTGATATCGTAAAAGATACAACATTAGAAATTTTCAATACAAAAGACGCTGAGGAGTGGAATATCTTCCCAATGGTTTCTTACGATCACCAAGAAGTAAGAGCGGCATCTGTTGATATTTGGGAGTCTTTCGATCGTACTGTAGGTCATCACTTTAATTTATCAATCGACTTGAACGCTTGTACAGGATGTGGAGCATGTGTTATCGCATGTCACGCTGAAAACAACGTACCAGTAGTTGGTAAGTCTGAGGTAAGAAGAAGTAGAGATATGCACTGGTTGCGTATTGATAGATACTATTCATCAGAAGATACATTTGCTGCGGATGTGGATAAAAAAGTTACAGCAAAAGGATTCTCAGAAGCTCGTTCTGCTTATATGGAATTAGAGCACCCTGCAGATAACCCACAAGTTGTATTCCAACCGGTAATGTGTCAGCATTGTAATCATGCACCTTGTGAGACTGTATGTCCAGTAGCGGCTACATCACACGGACGCCAAGGTCAAAACCACATGGCTTATAACCGTTGTGTTGGAACGAGATACTGTGCGAACAACTGTCCTTATAAGGTAAGACGTTTCAACTGGTTCTTATATGCTCAAAATGATGAGTTCGATTTCCACATGAACGACGATTTAGGACGTATGGTATTAAACCCAGACGTAGTAGTTCGTTCAAGAGGGGTAATGGAAAAATGTTCATTGTGTATCCAAATGACACAAGCAACAATCTTGAAAGCGAAGAATGAAGGTAGAGCGGTTCGTCCAAACGAATTCGAAACTGCTTGTTCTGCAGCATGTTCAAGTGGAGCTATGGTATTTGGAGATGTTAATGAAAAAGAATCAGAAATTACTAAATTAGCTGAATCAGATAGAACTTACCACTTATTAGAGCACATTGGTACAAAACCAAATGTATTCTATCATGTTAAGGTTAGAAATATCTAGTTTAAAAAGAATTATTAATTAAAGAAACATATAAAGGATTATGTCGTCACATTACGAAGCACCCATTAGAAAACCTTTAGTTATCGGTAAGAAATCTTACCACGATATAACTGTGGATGTGGCTAGACCTGTTGAAGGACGAGCAAATAAATTATGGTGGAGAGTATTCGCTATAGCTTTGTTAGCTTTCTTATGGGGAGTAGGCTGTATGGCTTACACTGTAGGAACAGGTATAGGTACTTGGGGATTAAATAAAACCATTGGATGGGCTTGGGATATTACCAATTTCGTTTGGTGGGTTGGTATCGGTCACGCTGGTACATTAATTTCTGCCGTATTATTATTATTTAGACAAAAATGGAGAATGGCTATTAACCGTTCTGCTGAGGCTATGACAATCTTCTCAGTAGTTCAGGCTGGTTTATTCCCGATTATACATATGGGGCGCCCTTGGTTAGCGTACTGGGTATTACCTATTCCAAACCAGTTCGGTTCGTTATGGGTAAACTTTAACTCACCGCTATTATGGGACGTATTCGCGATTTCTACGTATTTATCAGTATCATTGGTTTTCTGGTGGACTGGTTTACTTCCTGACTTCGCTATGTTACGTGATAGAGCTATCACTCCATTTACAAAAAGAGTATATTCAATCTTATCTTTCGGTTGGTCTGGAAGAGCAAAAGATTGGCAACGTTTTGAGGAAGTTCACTTAGTGTTAGCTGGTTTAGCTACTCCACTTGTACTTTCTGTACACACGATTGTATCTTTTGACTTTGCTACGTCAGTTATTCCTGGATGGCATACCACGATCTTACCTCCGTACTTCGTTGCGGGTGCAATTTTCTCTGGATTCGCGATGGTAAATACCTTGTTGATTATCATGAGAAAGGTATCAAACTTGGAAGATTATATTACCGTTCAACACATTGAGTTGATGAACATCATCGTTATGATTACAGGATCTGTAGTTGGGGTAGCCTATATTACAGAGTTGTGGGTAGCTTGGTATTCAGGAGTAGAGTATGAACAATACGCTTTCTTGAACCGTGCTTCAGGTCCATACTGGTGGTCGTACTGGTTGATGATGACATGTAACGTAATTTCTCCACAAGTAATGTGGGTAAAGAAAATTAGAACAAACATTATGGCTTCGTTTATTATTTCAATCGTTGTAAACGTAGGGATGTGGTTCGAACGTTTCGTAATTATCGTAACGTCATTACACAGAGATTACTTGCCGTCATCTTGGACAATGTTCCAACCAACATTTGTTGATGCTGGTATTTATATTGGAACAATCGGTTTCTTCTTCGTATTATTCTTGTTGTACTCAAGAAGTTTCCCTGTAATTGCGCAAGCAGAGGTGAAAACAATCTTGAAATCATCAGGTGAATACTACAAGAAAGAGAGAGATAGTAAAGAAGGTCATCAATCATTAAATCACTAATTCGTTATGAGTAATAAGTTTATTCACGCAATATACAATGATGATGATGTGTTGTTAGATGCAGTTAAAGAAACAAGATCTGCTCACCATCACATTGAAGAGATATATACGCCTTTCCCAGTTCACGGACTAGATAAGGCGATGGGATTAAAACCAACTAGATTAGCTATTTGTGCATTCTTATACGGTTTAGTAGGTTTAGCATTTGGAACAAGTATGATGTATTTTATCATGATTGTTGATTGGCCACAAGATATTGGAGGAAAGCCTAGTTTTAGTTTTATCCAAAATATGCCAGCTTTTGTGCCTATTATGTTTGAGATGACTGTATTGTTTTCTGCCCACTTAATGGTGTTAACCTTCTTCTTTAGAAGTAAGTTATGGCCATTCAAATCGGCTGAAAATCCTGATGTAAGAACAACTGATGACCATTTCTTAATGGAGGTTGCTTTAAAAGGAGACGAGGATACTGCAATTGAATTCTTCAAAGGAACAGGAGCAGTTGAAGTTAAAGTAATTGAAAAGTAATAGTAGCATGAAATCGATATATAAAATAGTAACTTTAGCGGGTGTAGCTGTTTTGACTACGTCTTGTTTTAACAAGGAGCGTCCTAACTATCAGTTTATGCCTAATATGTACGAATCTGTAGCATATGAAACATATGCAGAGGTTCCTACTACAGTTTTCAAAAATGGAAAGGAAGGACAACTTCCTGCAGAAGGATCAGTGCCTCGTGGATTTCAACCAGAAGAGTATGCAGATACGCCAGAAGGTTTAGCTGAAGCGAGATTACATTTGAAATCACCCTTAACTGCAGAAGAGAAAGATCTAGAGAAAGGTAAAGCGTTGTATGCAATTTACTGCTCAGTTTGTCACGGTGCAAAAGGAGATGGAAAAGGTAATTTGGTAAAAAGAGAAAAATTCTTAGGGGTTCCTAACTATCACGATAGAGAACTTACTGAAGGAGGTGTTTACCACGTTATTACTTATGGTTTGAATTCAATGGGAGCGCATAAAAACCAATTAACGCAACATGAGCGTTGGTTAGTTACTGATTATGTGCTTAAATTGAAATCAGAATAATAAATTGTAAAACTTAGTTGAAAGTTTAGATATGTACACATTATCAAAAAATTTGAAAACCTTTGCGTTAGTCCTAATGGTTCTAGGATTAGTAGGGATTGCGTATGGGTTTTTCAGTGCACCAAAGACAACTGCTGATGTAGAGCAGATTTTAAATGAGCAAGCGCACCATGATGGTGGACACCATGCAGATCATAGTGAAGTTTCGGATGCAGATCACGACGCTCACCAAAAACATTTAGAGCATGTGTTAACGCAGATGCAAAATAAACCTTGGACAGCTGTATATGTTGCTTGTATTTTTGTAATGCTTGTTTCTCTTGGGATTTTAGCTTTTTACGGAATCAATTACGCAGCAGCTGCAGGATGGTCGCCAGTTCTTTTCCGCGTTATGGAAGGGTTAACGGCTTACCTATTGCCAGGGTCAATCATTTTCTTTTTATTATTGATCGCAAGTGCTGCGGGAGGTAACCACCTATTTATTTGGATGGATCCTGCCATAGTAGAACACGATGCTTTAATTGCTGGAAAAACAGGATATTTGAATATTCCTTTCTTCTTTATAAGAGCAATCATCTTCTTAGGTGGATGGAACTTATATCGAGTGTATATGAGAAAGCAATCATTAAAATTAGATGAAACAGGTGACTTAGCATTCCATAAAAAAATGTTCAAAGCATCTGCTGGTTTCTTAGCTTTCTTTATTGTTACTGAATCAATGGCTTCTTGGGACTGGATCATGTCCATCGATACACACTGGTATAGTACATTATTCGGATGGTATGTATTCGCTAGTTTCTTTGTAACTGGTATTACTACAATCGCATTCGTTACTTTGTATTTGAAAAGCAAAGGGTATCTGGAATTTGTGAATACAAGTCATATTCACGATTTAGCTAAATTTATGTTTGGTTTAAGTATTTTCTGGACTTACCTTTGGTTCTCACAGTTTATGTTACAGTGGTACTCTAACATTCCTGAGGAGGTTACCTACTTTATCTTCAGAATTCAAGAATATAACTTACCATTCTTCGGAATGTTAGTGTTGAACTTTGTGTTGCCTTTATTATTATTGATCAACACTGATTTCAAACGTTTATCTTGGATCGTTGTTATGGCTGGTACTTCAATTATTGTAGGTCACTATTTAGACTTCTTTATTATGATCAGTCCGGGTACAGTTGGTGGATCTTGGTTTATCGGAATTCCTGAAATTGCTTCGTTAATGTTCTTCATTGGATTATTTATCTATGTTGGATTTACAGCAATCTCTAAAGCTCCGTTATTAGCTAAGAACAACCCGCTAATTGAAGAAAGTAAACATTTTCATTATTAATAATTAAAAATAAACCAATGACTAGTTTATTAATAGTAGCGATAGTTGTATTATTGGGAATTGCAATTTGGCAATTGACGAAGATATTTGATTTAACACAAGTAGGATCAGGTCCTGATGACTATGCATCTCAAGTAGCGAATCCAAAAGATAACAACGTACAAGGTTATGTAGTTTTCGGATTCCTAGCTTTCATTTATGTATTCACTATCTATTGTTTAGTAGAATACGGAAGCTTTCCATTAATGAGTGATTCAGCTTCAGAACACGGAAAAACAGTTGATAATCTAATGTGGATTTCAATGGGATTGATTTTCTTCGTTCAGATTGTTACACAATTCTTATTACACTACTTCGCATTTAAAGCTCGTGGTATTAAAGGAAGAAAAGCAAGATACTTTTCTGATAATGATAAATTAGAAGCTGCTTGGACAATTATTCCAACAATCACGTTAACAGGATTAATTCTTTACGGTTTGTTTGCTTGGAATGATATCATGTTTGTAAATGAGGAAGAGGAAGTAATCAACATCGAAGTATACGCAAAACAATTTGCGTGGGATGTTCGCTACTCTGGTTCAGACAATACATTAGGAAAAGCAAACGTACGTTTTATTAAAGGAATAAACGTAGTAGGGGTGGATATGACTGACCCTAACGCTCAAGATGATAAAATGGCAAAAGAACTTCACTTACCAGTTGGAAAGAAAGTCGTTTTAAAATTTAGATCACAAGACGTGTTACACTCGGCTTATTTGCCGCACTTTAGAGCGCAAATGAACTGTGTGCCTGGAATGGTTACTCAATTTGCTTTTGTACCTAGCGTTACAACAGAAGAAATGAGAACTCGTGAATCAGTTGTTAGTAAAGTGAATAATATTAATAATATTAGAGCTGATAGAAGTCAAGAGCTTATCGCTGAAGGTCATGAGCCTTTAGATCCATATACATTTGATTACTTATTATTGTGTAACAAAATTTGTGGAGCTTCTCACTATAACATGCAACTTAAAGTTGTTGTGTCTACAGAAGACGAATTTAAAGCTTGGTTAAAAGAGTTACCTACTTTAGCAGAACAAGTGGCTGCTGAAAATGGGGCTAAAGAGGAAGAAGTAGCTGCACCTGCTGAAGAAACAGAAGTTGTTTCAGAAGTTGTAGAAACGGAAGCTATCGCTCAAGTAGTAAAATAATTCACGTATTAAATTAAAACTTATACTATGTCAGCAATAGGACACGAAATAATTAATGATCACGATCACGATCATCACGATAAAGGAAATTTCTTCACTAAATACGTATTTAGTTTAGATCACAAGATGATTGCAAAACAATATCTGATTACAGGTATTATTATGGGAATCATCGGGATTGTAATGTCCCTTTTATTTAGAATGCAAATCGCGTGGCCTGAAGAATCTTTTCAGGTATTCAAATGGTTATTAGGAGAAAAAATGGCTCCAGATGGAGTAATGCGAAATGATATTTACCTTGCATTGGTTACCATGCACGGAACAATCATGGTTTTCTTCGTATTAACTGCTGGTTTAAGTGGAACGTTCTCGAACTTACTTATTCCTTTGCAAATTGGAGCACGTGATATGGCTTCAGGATTCATGAACATGTTATCTTACTGGTTCTTCTTTGTATCTGCGGTATTAATGGTTATTTCAATCTTCGCAGAAGGTGGACCTGCTTCTTCAGGATGGACAATTTATCCTCCTTTAAGTGCACTTCCACAAGCAATTCCAGGATCAGGTATGGGAATGACTTTATGGTTAATCTCTATGGCTATCTTCATCGTTTCTTCTACAATGGGATCGTTGAACTACGTAGCTACTGTAGTTAACCTTAGAACAAAAGGAATGACAATGACAAGAATGCCATTAACAGTTTGGGCGTTATTCGTTACAGCTATCATTGGTATCGTATCTTTCCCTGTTCTTTTATCTGCTGCATTATTATTGATTTTCGATAGAAGTTTCGGAACTTCATTCTTCTTATCAGATATTTATTTAGCTGGAGAAGTTTTACACTACCAAGGAGGATCACCAGTATTGTTTGAACACTTATTCTGGTTCTTAGGTCACCCTGAGGTGTACATCGTAATCTTACCTGCAATGGGTATTACATCAGAAATTATTGCAACTTCTGCACGTAAACCAATCTTTGGATACCGTGCGATGATTGCTTCGATTTTAGGTATTGCTTTCTTATCAACAATCGTTTGGGGTCACCACATGTTCGTATCGGGAATGAACCCGTTCTTAGGATCTGTGTTTACTTTTACAACGTTATTGATCGCAATTCCATCCGCTGTAAAAGCATTCAACTACATTACGACAATTTGGAGTGGTAATATCCAAATGAACCCTGCCATGTTATTCTGTATTGGTTTCGTATCTACGTTCATTACAGGAGGTTTAACAGGGATTATCTTAGGAGACTCTACGTTGGATATCAACGTACACGATACGTATTTCGTTATTGCTCACTTCCACTTAGTAATGGGTATTTCTGCACTTTACGGAATGTTCGCTGGTATCTACCACTGGTTCCCTAAAATGTTCGGAAGAATGATGAATAAAAACTTAGGTTATATTCACTTCTGGGTAACTGCAGTTTGTGCGTACGGAGTATTCTTCCCAATGCACTTTATCGGATTAGCAGGTTTACCTCGTCGTTATTACTCAAATACAGCATTCCCATTATTCGATGAATTCTATGATGTGAACGTATTAATTACAGTATTCGCTTTAGTAGGTTCTGCTTTCCAATTAGTTTTCTTATGGAACTTCTTCGTTAGTATTTTCTACGGGAAAAAAGCTCCTCAAAACCCTTGGAAATCAAACAGTTTAGAGTGGACTACACCAGTAGAACACATCCACGGAAACTGGCCTGGGGAATTACCAGTTGTTTACAGATGGCCTTATGACTACAGTAAACCTGGATTACCAGAAGACTATGCGCCTCAAACTATGCCTTATATGGAAGGTGAGGAGCAATTACACCACTAAAATTATTTAGTTTAGATATAAAAACGCCATTCAATTTTGAATGGCGTTTTTTTGTATCCCTTTTTTTGATTTATCTTTGTTTCTATGAATGAGCATTTAGATCCTACAACTCGACATTTCAACCAAGAAGAATTTGACGTTGAGAAAAAACTTAGACCCCTGTCTTTTGATGATTTCGCAGGTCAAGATAGTGTGTTGGAAAATTTGAAAATATTCGTGGCTGCCGCTAATCAAAGAGGAGAAGCACTCGATCATGCTTTGTTTCACGGGCCTCCAGGACTTGGAAAAACAACCTTAGCCAATATCTTAGCCAATGAATTAAATGTAGGAATCAAAATTACCTCCGGTCCCGTTTTGGATAAACCTGGTGATTTAGCAGGCCTATTGACCAATCTGGAGGAAAGAGATGTCTTGTTTATCGATGAAATTCACCGGTTAAGCCCCATTGTAGAAGAGTATTTGTATTCTGCGATGGAAGACTTTAAAATTGATATCATGATTGAATCTGGACCCAATGCACGCTCCGTTCAAATTCACCTTAATCCCTTTACATTAGTTGGAGCAACAACGCGTTCAGGCTTATTAACAGCACCAATGCGTGCACGTTTTGGTATTCAAAGCCGCTTACAGTATTATTCTAAAGAATTATTGGCGACGATTATTGAACGCAGTGCCTCTATTCTTCAAGTACCTATTGATCTTGAAGCTGCTATAGAAATTGCAGGTCGCAGTCGCGGAACACCTCGTATTGCCAACGCATTGCTGCGTAGGGTGCGCGATTTTGCACAAATTAAAGGAAATGGTAGCATTGATATAGAAATCTCAAAATACGCCTTAAATGCGCTGCATGTTGATGCACGCGGATTGGATGAAATGGATAATAAGATTCTATCGACTATTATTGATAAATTTAAAGGTGGTCCTGTGGGACTGTCTACTTTAGCTACTGCGGTATCTGAAAATGCAGAAACGCTTGAAGAAGTATATGAGCCCTATTTGATTCAAGAGGGATTCATTATCCGTACACCTCGTGGCCGAGAGGCAACGGAATTAGCCTTTAAGCACCTTGGCCGTTCGAAATCAGTAGGAGGATTATTTGATTTGTAAGGGCTTATGGATAAACGCGCCCATTATGCTAACTTGATTAAAACCGAAGCAAAACGTTTGGGGTTCTTGTCTTGTGGTATTTCTGAAGCTGGTTTTTTAGAAGAGGAAGCACCGCGTTTGGAACAATGGCTGAATGCCAACATGCATGGCAGTATGCAATACATGGAAAATCACTTTGATAAGCGACTCAATCCTACGTTGTTAGTTGAAGGTGCAAAAAGCGTAGTGTCCCTTTTATTTAACTATTATCCCGAACAAGAACAAACCGAAGGTGCCTATAAGATTTCTAAATACGCTTATGGTGAAGATTATCACTATGTGGTTAAGGATAAACTGAAAGAGTTGATCCACTTTATCGAAGAGCACATTGGCGCTGTAGAAGGGCGTGCTTTTGTTGATTCTGCTCCTATATTGGATAAAGCATGGGCAGCAAAAAGCGGGTTGGGCTGGATAGGTAAAAACAGCAATCTTATTTCCAAACAAGTCGGGTCTTTTTTCTTTATCGCCGAATTGATTATTGACCTAGAACTTGAATCTGACGGAGCAACAACGGATCACTGTGGTAAATGCACCCGCTGTATTGATGCCTGTCCAACAGGAGCTATTGAGCGTGCTTATATTGTAAATGGATCCAAGTGTATTTCTTATTTTACCATCGAACTAAAAGACGATATTCCCAAAGAATTTTCAGGTATGTTTGACAATTGGATGTATGGTTGTGATGTCTGTCAAGACGTTTGTCCATGGAATCGCTTTTCAACCCCACATAAAGAACCTCGATTTACTCCTAAGGAGGAGTTAATGAACTTTTCCAATCGGGAGTGGGAAGAACTTACAAATGAAGTTTTTAATGATATTTTTAAAAAATCCGCAGTAAAGAGGACGAAGTATACGGGTTTAGTGCGGAATATTAAATTTTTAAAGGAATAAAATTCTAACATTAAATTATCTTTAAAAAGAGGTAACTTTGTTTATTCGGTTAAAATTATTTTTATGAATAAAGAAAGCTTACGCAGGGAAGCGTTGTTATATCACGCGAAACCAACGCCTGGAAAAATACAAGTTTTACCTACAAAGAAATACTCTTCTCAAAGAGATTTAGCATTGGCTTACTCGCCTGGAGTAGCCGAGCCTTGTTTAGAAATTGCCAAAGATGTAAATAACGTTTATAAATATACAGCTAAAGGAAACTTGGTTGCTGTTATTTCCAACGGTACTGCTGTTTTAGGATTGGGAAATATCGGTCCGGAAGCATCTAAACCTGTAATGGAGGGAAAAGGTCTTTTATTTAAGATTTTTGCAGATATCGATGTTTTTGATATTGAAGTAGATACTACGGATATTGACAAATTTATTGAAACGGTAAAAAATATTGCACCTACATTTGGAGGAATCAATTTAGAAGATATTAAAGCACCAGAATCGTTTGAAATTGAAAGACGATTAAAAGAAGAATTGAATATTCCCGTGATGCACGATGATCAACACGGAACAGCAATTATTTCAGCGGCTGCTTTATTGAATGCTTTAGAATTAGCAGGCAAAAAGATCGACGAAGTAAAAATGGTTGTTTCAGGTGCTGGATCTGCTGCTATTGCATGTGCGAATTTATACGTTGCCTTTGGTGTGAAACAGGAGAATATCCTTATGTTCAACAGTAAAGGGGTATTGAAGAAAGGCGATGATCGTATTTCGGATATGCAACGCGAGTTTGCTGTAGATTATGATATTTCGCTAAAAGACGCGATGAACGGAAGTGATGTATTCATCGGGCTTTCAACAGCAGATGTGGTAACACCCGACATGCTATTGGGTATGGCAGATAATCCGATCGTTTTTGCCATGGCTAATCCAAAGCCGGAAATCGATTATAACGTAGCAGTAGAAACGCGTAAAGACGTGATTATGGCTACAGGTAGATCAGATTACCCGAACCAAGTGAATAACGTGTTGGGATTCCCTTATATCTTTAGAGGGGCTCTAGACGTTCGTTCAACAAAAATCAACGAAGAGATGAAAATGGCAGCTGTAGTTGCTTTGGCTAAATTAGCGAAAGAACCCGTGCCTGAACAAGTAAATATCGCTTACGGAGAAACCAAATTGAGCTTCGGACGCGAGTATATCATTCCAAAACCATTTGATCCGCGTTTAATTGCTGTTGTTCCACCAGCTGTGGCGAAAGCAGCCATGGAGTCTGGATTAGCAGAAGCGCCAATTACGGATTGGGATAAGTACAAGCAAGAACTAGAAGAACGCATGGGATCTGATAATAAATTGGTCCGTATGTTGTTTAATCGCGCTAAAATCGATGCAAAACGCGTGGTATATGCAGAGGCAGACCACTTAGATGTGTTGAAAGCCGCTCAAATTGCTTACGAAGAAGGAATTGCAATTCCAATCTTACTCGGAGATAAAGAGACGATCTTAGAGCTGAAAAAAGAAATCGAGTTTCATGCTGATGTGGAAATTATTGATCCAAAAGCAGAGATTGAAAAGGAAAGAAGAGCTGAATTTGCTGATTTATATTGGAAAACAAGACAACGCAAAGGGATTACGCATTACGAAGCATCTAAATTGATGCGTGAGCGCAATTATTTTGCTGCCATGTTGGTCAATACAGGACAAGCAGACGTGTTAGTAACAGGGTACTCTCGCAGTTATCCAACAGTTGTAAAACCAATTCTAGAGCTAATTCCTCGTGCACAAGGGGTAGATAAGATTGCTACAGCAAACTTAATGTTGACCAAAAGAGGGCCTATGTTCCTGGCGGATACTGCAATTAATCCGAATCCGACAGCTGAAGAATTGGCGAAAATCGCTGTTATGGTTGAGAAAACAGTGAAATTGTTTGGACTAGATCCTGTGATTGCCATGTTGTCTTATACTAACTTTGGATCAGCACAACACGCCTCTCCTACAAAAGTAAAAGAAGCAGTGAAAATTTTACACGATCAATACCCAGATATGGCAGTTGATGGTGAAATTCAAATTGATTTTGCCTTGAATAATGAGATGTTGAAATCTAAATTCCCATTCTCTAAATTAGTCAATAAAAAAGTCAATACACTGGTGTTCCCTAACTTAGACTCAGCAAATATTACCTATAAAATGTTGAAAGAATTGAATAAAGCAACGTCAATTGGTCCAATTATTATGGGACTTGAAAAAGCGGTTCATATCTTTCAATTAGGGGCTAGTGTCGATGAGATGGTTAATATGACAGCACTAGCTGTGGTTGACGCTCAAGTAAGAGAGAGTCGCAAGAAAAAATAAAAAAATAAAATAAAAAATCTTCCTTGATCTGAGTATCATTATGTTAGTAAATAGTTAAAATTATTTACTATTTTTGATGAAAATTAGAGACTATGATTGCGCAGATCCAAGGAAGATTGATTGAAAAAACACCTACAGAAGTAATTGTGGATTGCCACGGTGTAGGGTATCAAATAAATATATCCCTTTATACGTATTCGCTTATTGGTAATTCTGAGAACCTTAAGCTGTACACATTTCTTCAAATTAAAGAGGATGCGCATACTTTATTTGGGTTTATTGACAAAGTAGAGCGTGAATTGTTTAAGCTTCTGATTTCCGTTTCTGGAGTGGGAGGGAATACAGCTCGTAATATTTTGTCTTCTACAGTACCCAAAGAATTACTGCAGATGATTGCCAATGCCGATGCTAAGGGCATTCAACGAATTAAAGGTATTGGTGCAAAAACGGCCCAACGAATCATATTAGACTTACAAGAAAAGGTATTGAAACTTTATAATATTGACGAAGTTTTACCTACAATTAACAATACAAATGCCGATGAAGCGTTATCTGCTTTAGAGGTGCTTGGTTTTGTTCGCAAAACGGCGGAAAAAGTAATCGATGCGATTTTAAAATCGGATCCTGAGGCCTCTGTTGAAGATATTATTAAACAAGCATTAAAAAAATTGTAAGTCTTGGGAGATTTCTTTGTTTTTCACCGAAAGCTGGCTTTCTGTATACTTTTTATTTTGTGTGGAGTCCTACCTGGACTTGCACAGCCTGGTGCATTGAATCAACCGAATGATTCGTTGCCACAACCCGCTTATGATTTTGGTGCTATTGAGTTGCCAGATCCAGAAATTATCAAGGAATCTTATCGCTATGATCCACTGACAGATCAATATTACTACTCTAAAGTAGTGAGTGATTTTAATTTAAGCTTGCCACTTATCCTTACTCGTGCCGAATACGAAAAGATATTGATGCGTGCTGAGATGCGTCGCTATTTTTCTTTAAAATTTAATGCAGTTAATGGAACCCTTGAAGACGAACAAGCTCAACGTGATATGTTGCCCCGCTACTATGTCAATTCGAAACTGTTCTCTGGTATCTTCGGATCCAATGAAATTGATGTAAGACCTTCGGGATCTGTCGAATTTGACATGGGGATTCGCCATACCAAACAAGAAAATCCGTTGATGTCTAGTCGAAATAGGAAGTCGACAACTTTTGACTTTGATCAACGCATTAGTATGGGATTACAGGGGATGGTGGGAACTCGTTTAGCAGTGAATGCCAATTATGATACACAAGCGAGTTTTGATTTTCAAAACATTATGAAACTGGAATATAGCCCAGATGAAGATGATATTGTACAAAAAGTAGAGGTAGGTAACGTTAGTATGCCCATAAGTGGTTCTCTTGTTCGTGGAGCACAAAGCTTGTTTGGAGTGAAAACGGAATTGAAATTTGGTAAAACAACCATTACGGGGGTGTTCTCAGAACAAAAATCCCAAACGACTTCGGTAAATGCTGAAGGAGGGGGAATGTTAGAAGATTTTGAATTGTATGCATTAGACTATGATGAAGACCGACACTTTTTCTTATCTCAGTATTTTAGAAGTAAGTATGACGAGGCATTAAAAAATTATCCTTATATCAGTTCTAGAGTCCGTATTACCCGCGTTGAAGTTTGGGTGACTAATCGCTACAACCGCGTGAGTCAGACCAACAATAATTTGAGAAATATCGTGGCGATTCAAGATTTAGGAGAGGGATTTCTGCGCAACGTAAAACCTGAGAATATCTTTTCACCTCGCGTAGACCCTGCCGCATTCGTATTGAATAAAACAATAGATGCTCCCGTAGATAATAAGAATAACCAATATGACCCAGGTAAAATAGGTAGTAACTATTTAACCCAGTCAATCCGAACACCAGGGATTGGTGGAAGTGGGTTTACAAATAACGTACAGGAAGGATTAGATTATGCTCGTTTAGAAAGTGCGAGAAAATTGAGTCCCAATGAATTTACCTTTCATCCACAATTGGGGTATATCTCCTTGCAACAGCGTTTGTCAAACGATGAGATTTTAGCAGTAGCCTTTCAGTATACCATAGGCGATAAGGTGTACCAAGTAGGGGAATTTGGTACCGATGGAGGAAGTTCTAACGTCGAAACAAATATCCCAGGACAAACAGACCCAGATGCACAAGTGCCTTTATCACAAGCCTTGGTGGTGAAAATGTTGAAGAGTTCCCTGACGTTAACGAGTGCACCCGTTTGGAATTTGATGATGAAAAATATCTACCAGATTCCCAATGCTATGAATATCTCACAAGATAAGTTTCGCTTTAACTTATTATATACAGACCCAAGTCCATTAAACTATATCAGTCAGGCTGGAGATCTTCCCTTACCAGAAGGAGTAGAACGCACCCCATTACTGAAAGTGTTTAACTTAGACCGTTTGGATTCATCCAACAATCCACAAAATGGAGGAGATGGATTTTTCGATTACTTGCCACAGGGAAGTGCAACAAATGGATTAGATCCGAACACCGGTAGTTTTGGAAATAACAACAATGGATATGGGGGAAATAATTCCTATGGCGGAGGCTATGGAAATAATTCCAATCAAAATCAGTACAACAGTAACTCATTTGATGGGATTACAATTGATGCTGTAAATGGACGAATTATCTTTACCACAGTTGAGCCATTTGGATCACACTTGTTTGAGAAATTGGGTAATAAGGCGGATGAGGATTATGAGGTATCTGCATCCTACAACGTCAATCAAAAAAAATACGTGTTCCGCGAATTGTATTCCAATACGAAATCGTCAGCAATACGAAATCAAAGTAGCAAAAATAAGTTTCAATTAAAAGGAAAATACTCTAGCGTAAGTGGGCAGGGTATTCCAATTGGAGCATTTAATATAGCTCCAGGATCTGTTGTGGTTAATGCAGGAGGACGAATTTTGTCTGAAGGGGTTGATTATACCGTTGATTATACTGGTGGACGTGTAATGATTTTAGATGAAGCCTTGTTGGCTTCCAATACGCCCATTAATATTTCGGTAGAAAATAACACCATGTTTGGTCAACAAACGAAACGCTTTTTCGGATTAAATGTCGATCACCAATTCAACAGAGATTTTAAAATTGGCGGTACGTTTTTGCGTTTATCAGAAAAACCAATGACGCACAAATCGATGTATGGTCAGGAATCAGTAAACAATACGATTTGGGGGTTCAATGCACAGTATTCGACAGAAGTTCCTTTCTTAACGCGATTAGTTAATAAATTACCGAATATCGATACCGATGTCGAATCAAGAGTGTCTTTGAGAGGGGAATTTGCCTATTTGCAACCTGGAACCTCGAAAAATGATCAAATGAATGGAGAATCAACGGTGTATATTGACGATTTTGAAGGGGCTCAATCGCGTATCGATATCCGCTCTCCTTTGGCGTGGAAATTATCGAGTACACCCGTAGGCTTCTTTAAAAAAGACAATAATACATACGAAGATCCCAATCAATTGCCCCAATCACTAGAAGATGGATACCGCCGTGGAAAATTATCGTGGTATACGATTGACCCAACATTTTACGTTGGTGCAAAACCGTCAGGTGTGGGAGAACGCGATATGTCATCCAATAGAACGCGAAGAATCTATAGCGAAGAGTTATTTGCAACGAAAGATATAGCCTATGGGGAGAGTAGAGTAATCACGACATTGGATATGACCTATTACCCAGCAGAACGTGGTCCCTACAACTTTAACCCTGAGTTCGTAAAGAGCAATAAATCGACAACCCCACGTAAAAACTGGGGCGGTGTGATGCGCGGATTAGCGACTACGAACTTTGAACAAGCTAATATTGAATTTGTAGAGTTTTGGGTATTGGATCCTTATGTAGGTAGAGCGAATGACGTCATGCCAGATCGAAATGATGGAGAATTGCGCTTAAACTTTGGATTTATTTCAGAAGATATTCTACGTGATGGATATAAGCAGTATGAGAATGGTTTACCTGCAGCAGGAAGCACAGTAGCAACTATTGAAACGATTTGGGGGAAAGTTCCTGCCGCTCCTTCGTTAATCTATGCGTTTGATGTCAATTCAGAAAGTAGACGGATGCAAGATGTCGGATTAGACGGATTGAATGACGAAGAAGAAAAAATAAAATTCAAAGATTTTGCGGGATTTCCTGATCCAGCAGCAGATAACTTTGTACACTATTTGGATGCAGAAGGGGGAATCCTAGAACGCTATAAAGATTACAACGGATTAGAAGGAAATTCACCTACCTCAGGAACAAGAGGAGGAAACAACCAGCCCGATGCGGAAGATATTGATGGGGATAACACCATGAATACCATCGATGCTTATTTTGAATACGCCGTAAAAATTAAAGCCAATCCACAAGTTGGTGAAAACTATGTAACCGATATTCGAAACACAACAGCTCAATTAGCAGACGGATCAGTAACACCTGTTCGCTGGGTACAATATAAAGTGCCTATTGACGAAAATGGAAAAAAGATAGGAATGATTGATGATTTCCGTTCCATGCGTTTTATGCGAATGTATTTAACAGGATTTGAAAGCGATATTACCCTGCGTTTTGGAAGCTTGGATTTAGTGCGTTCAGATTGGAGAAGATACAATGCGAGTTTACAAAACGATAAAGACAATAACCCACTTCCTTTACGACCTAATACAGGATTTGATGTGACGTCTGTTGGTATTCAAGACAACTACGACAGAAAGCCAATTCCGTATGTAGTTCCACCAGGAGTGAAGCGCGAACAGTATTATGTCAATAATACCATTGTGGCGCAAAATGAGCAATCACTATCGTTAAAAGTATATCCTGTTGAGCCAGGAAAAACACCAGATGGATTAGCACCTGGTGATTCAAGAGGGGTGTATAAAAACTTTAGCTTAGACCTTCGTCGTTACAATAAGTTGCGTATGTTCATTCACGCAGAAGCACTTGAAAACAGTGCAGTGCGTTTAAGAGATGATGAGATGGTGGCTTTTATTCGTTTGGGAACGGATATGACGGATAACTTCTATCAAGTAGAAATTCCGTTAAAAGTAACGAATTTAGGAGAGGCAAATCCAGACTTGATTTGGCCAGAAGCCAATGAATTGGAGTTGCGTTTAGAGCTCTTAACCAAGTTGAAAATCCTTTTCATGAACGAAGTAGGTCAACAAGAACGCTTAACGGATATCTTCTTTAAAGAGGAAGAAGAACTGACTAGCGGCGCTTCACGTCCGAATAAATTGCGCTACGGAATTAAGGGGAATCCAAACTTCGGAAATGTACGCGTCATCATGATTGGTTTGAGAAATGACCTAGATCGCTATGGAGCAACAGGAGATTTGGCAGGAGAATTTTGGTTTGATGAGTTGCGAATGTCTGATATGGATAATAAAGGAGGTTGGGCAGCCGTGTTAAGTATGGATGCTAACTTGGCCGACTTTGCCAATATTTCCGCTACAGGAACCAAACGCACCATTGGATTCGGTGGATTAGAACAAGGACCTAACCAACGAAGTAAAGAAGATTTTAAGTCGTATAGTATTGTAACCAATATGAATCTAGGACAGTTACTTCCGAAAGATTGGAGAATCAACTTGCCGTTTAATTATGCGATTAGTGAGGAATTTATTACACCAGAGTTTGATCCAGCTAATCCCGATATTAAACTCAAAACGATGAAGTCAGTTTCGCCATCTTCAGCCATGGCAGAAGAAATAGAAAAACGCGCAACAGACTATACAAAACGAAGAAGTATCAACTTTATTGGGGTCAATAAACAGAAAAACCCAGAAAGTAAAAAACGAGTGTATGATATTGAAAATATCACCCTATCACACTCGTATAATGAAGTGATTCACCACGATTTTGAAGTGGAATCCATGATTGATCAACAAACGAGATCCTCCCTGGAGTATGCATATAATTTTGAAACAAAACCAATTGAACCATTCAAAAAAGTAAACTTTATGAAAGGTAGATATTGGCAAGTTTTGAAGGATTTTAACTTCAATTATATGCCTTCTAACATCATGTTTAGCAGTAATATTATGCGTCAGTATAATAAACAACAATACCGCTTAATTGACGTCGAAGGAATTGGATTGGATCCGTTGTATAGACGCAATTATTACTTCAATTACAACTATGGATTTAATTTTGATTTGACCAAATCACTGCGTTTAAATTATGTGGGAGGAAGTAATAATATTGTTCGAAATTATTACGATAGCCAGTATAATATCATTGAAAGTAGCACCATTTGGGACGATTATTTTAATACAGGTGAACCCAATCAGTTTACGCAACAATTGACGTTGAACTACGATTTGCCATTAAATAAAATTCCATTCCTTTCGTTTGTTCGCTCTACCTATGCGTATACGGGAACTTACAATTGGCAACGTGCTTCGGATGCCTTTAGTCAAATCGAATTTGATGGCATAGAATACAGCTTAGGTAATACGATTCAAAACTCGCGTAATCAACAGTTGAATACAACCTTTAGTATGGAAACCCTATACCGCTATATTGGTCTAGTGAAAAGCCCGAAGCCGAATCGTTCATCTGCGAAGAAAGCAGCGATCGTGCCAGGACAAAAAGTAGTACAAAATAAAGGCGAGGAAAAAGAAGGAGCTGGAAAGGCATGGAAAGATTTCGCAATCGGCTTGTTGACTTCAGTAAAAACGATTCAGATTAATTATTCTGAAAATAGCAGTACGGTTTTACCTGGGTATATGCCAAGTGTTGGTTTTTTTGGTACCGCAAAACCAACGATGGGATTTGTTTTTGGAGATCAGGCTGACGTCCGATACCGTGCAGCAAGTAGTGGGTACCTAACCGATTTTCCTGAGTTCAACCAAGAATTTACTCAGGTGACAAATAAAATGTTGAACTTCACAGCAAGTGTAAGCCCTATTCCAGATCTAACGATCGATGTGACAGGTAGAAGAATGAAATCCGAAAATTACGCGGAACAATTCCAAGTCATTGACAAGGAATATCAATCACAATCACCATACAATTATGGAAACTTCAGTATTTCCACTATTATGTTGGGTAGCGCTTTCTCAAGTAATTCACTGGAATACTCGGCTGCATTTGAACAAATGAAAGACAATCGTTTAATTATCGCTAATCGCTTAGCAACAGCTAGGGGAATTGATATTAACGATCCGAATAACTTAGATCAAGATGGTTTCCCAATTGGATACAGTAAAGGAAATCAGGAGGTGTTGTTGCCTGCGTTCTTAGCTGCGTATACAGGACAAGGTGCAGGTAAAGTCTCGACGAGCATGTTTAGGGATATTCCGTTGCCTAACTGGAATATGCGCTACACAGGATTGATGCGCATTCCTTGGATTAAAGACAAATTTAGAAGATTTTCGTTGCATCATGGCTATACCGCTACCTATGCATTGGGATCTTTTACGTCTAATTTTGAATATCAGGCTAATCCAAATGAGGTTAACCAATATGGAAATTATCCTGCTCAAACAGTAGTTAATAATGCAATATTAACCGAGCAATTTAATCCGTTAATTCGCTTTGATTTAGAAACAAAATCGGCTATTAAAATCCTAGCTGAGATTCGAAAAGACCGTACCTTAGCCTTGAGTTTTGACAATAACTTATTGACGGAAACAACAGGACATGATTATGTAATCGGATTGGGATACCGCATCAAAAATGTTGGATTCAATTCGATGTATGCTAATAATGGAATGGGCGGACGCATTGAAAGTGATATCAATATCAAGGTCGATTTAACCCTCAGTCAACGAGAAACTATCGTACGCTATTTAGATTATAACAACAACCAAGTAGGAGGAGGACAAGATATGTGGAAGCTTTTGATTACAGCAGATTATATGTTGAGCAAAAATTTAACCGCTATTTTCTTCTATGACCATTCGTTTTCTAAAGCAGTTATTTCAACGATGTATCCAATTACCAATATCCGAACAGGACTTACTATGCGATATAGTTTTGGAAATTAGTTGAATTTGTTTCGAAATCTATAAGATTATTATACATTTGCTAAAAAATATTACAAAATGAATTTACCAGCTAATTTAAAGTACACAAAAGACCACGAGTGGGTAGCTATCGAAGGTGATATTGCTACTGTAGGTATTACAGATTTCGCTCAAAGAGAGTTAGGCGATATCGTATATGTTGAAGTAGAAACGTTAGACCAAACGTTAGATAAAGATGAAGTGTTTGGTACAGTTGAGGCTGTAAAAACAGTATCTGATTTATTTTTGCCTTTATCAGGAGAAGTAATTGAGTTCAATGAAGGGTTAGAGACAGAACCAGAATTAGTTAACCAAGATCCTTATGGAGCTGGATGGATGATTAAAATTAAAATTTCTGATTCAAGCGAAGTTGATGCTTTGTTGTCAGATGCTGAATATAAAGAATTAATTGGCGCGTAAGGTTTATCTCCTTGCTGGACTGTTTTGGACATGCTTTATTGTATATGCGTGTTTAGCAGAGGCAAGTACTATCCCAAAAACGAGCTTTTTCAATATTCCAAATAGAGATAAAGTAGCGCATTTTACCTTTTATTTTGTTTTCTCGCTGATTTGGTTTTTGTTTAGTACTAAAAAAAATACAGACAGAAAGACAAAAAGAAGAACAGGAATAGTTATCTTTACTATAGCAACGTTCTTTGGTGGAGGCATTGAGTTATGTCAATATTACTTCACAAGTTCAAGGAGTGCTGAATGGGCAGATTTTATTGCGAATTCTTTAGGAAGTGCATTAGGAATTATATTTGGTTTATTTATAACAACGCATAAAAAAAAATAGAGCCCCAGTGATGGGGCTTTTTTTATTAATATAAAGTACTTACAAAATGAAAGATTTGAGAGAATTTATGGATTCTACGTATTTGAAAACTGCAGAACAAGCTGGTTTGTCTGAAGTAGAAAATAAAAAAGTAGTAACCGAACTGATTCAAGAAGCCATCGACGAGCATTTTAAGTTGGCAATGATTCGACCAGAAGAAGTGAAAGCGGGTAGAGCTTTAGTGGATCAGCACAAAGCGAAAGTTTTACTAGGTACAGTGATCGATTTTCCAGCAGGAGATGGAGGGTTAGAAGCGAAGTTGAAGGAGGCAAAACAAGCCGTTGAAGATGGAGTAGACGAATTAGACTACGTCGTGGATTATAAAGCGTTCCAGAAAGGTTTAATCGATCAAGTGAAGGAGGAGGTTAAAGCGTGTACGCTGTATGGTTTACAAGCAGGAAAAGCAGTAAAATGGATTATTGAAGTTGCTGCTTTATCTCATACCGATATTATCAAATTGACGACACTAATCAAAAATGTAGTGTTGAGTAATTGCAAAGAGACAGATTATGACAAAGTATTTGTTAAATCTTCTACTGGTTTTTATAAAACGGAAGGTGGAAAACCCAACGGAGCAACTATAGAAACCTTAGTGTTGATGATTGAAAACGCTGGTCCACTACCAGTAAAAGCTGCTGGAGGAATTAGAGACCGTCAAACGGCTATCGAAATGATCACCTTAGGCGTTAAAAGATTGGGAACTTCTTCTGCAAAAGTTATTGTTGAGGGGACGGGAAGTACTGAAAATTACTAAAAGATTAAAATAAGTGAATATTCAAAGCTCTAACAGATGTTTATAGGTGTAGTTCTAAAAATTGGATTATATTTGCAACTCATTAAAAACAAATGAAAACAGCTTTGAATATTTCTTCTGAAAATAAACAATCGGTTTCTATCCTTAAGGAATTTAAAGAAATGACTAAGATGGGACTTGCCCTGAGCGTAGTGTTTTCCACTTTGGCAGGTTATGTTTTAGCAGTTCCGGATATTAGAAGCATCAATTATATGACCATTCTCGCTCTCGCAATAGGAGGATATTGTATGGTCGGAGCATCAAATGTGTACAATCAAATCATTGAACGCGATTTAGATGCGAAAATGAACCGCACAGCGAATCGACCAATCGCTTCTGGTCGTGTTAAGCCAACACCCGCTTTTATTCTAGCTGTGGTGTTAACGCTTTTAGGGATCGGAATCTTATATGCCATCAACCCTAAAACAGCAATGTTTGGTGCAATCTCTATCTTTTTATATACAAGTGTTTATACACCACTGAAAACCATCACACCTTTATCGGTCTTTGTCGGTGCTTTTCCTGGTGCAATTCCTTTTATGTTGGGATGGGTAGCCGAAACAAATAATTTTGGTATCGAAGCAGGAACGCTATTCTTAATCCAATTCTTCTGGCAATTTCCACATTTCTGGGCGATCGGATGGTTCTTGTATGACGATTATAACCGAGGAGGATTCTCGATGTTGCCAACAGGTAAAAAAGACAATAAAACGCTTACGCAAATTATCTTATATACCATTTGGTTAATCATCGTTTCTATTTTTCCTGTATTTAACGTGACAGGACGCCTGTACTTAACGCCAATTGCAGCAGGACTTGTTCTGCTTGCGGGAATATGGATGCTTACAGCAGCAGTAAAACTGTATAAGCAACGTACGGATAAAGCCGCTCGTGCCTTGATGTTGGTGAGTGTGACCTATATCTCGTTAATTCAGATTATTTACGTGTTAGATAAAATTTTACGATAGTTTATACAAATAGAATATGGAAAATATTGTAGCGCAAGAGCAGTATGAGAAAAAAGGCAAAGCATTAAAAGTAATGCTGTTGTTTGCCATTGGAAGTATTGCCATGGTGTTTGCTGGATTGACAAGTGCTTACGTAGTAAGTAAATCCAGACCCGATTGGTTGGCAGACTTCGTTTTGCCTATTGATTTTACAATTAGTACCGTTGCAATTGTAATTAGTAGCGTAACAATGCACTTCGCATTGAAAGCAACGAAAGATGGAGAAACGAAAAAAAGTACGATTTATTTAATTTCTACTTTGATTTTAGGTCTGTTATTCGTTTTTTTGCAATTCAAAGGATTTGGACAGGTAATTAACGAAGGCTATTTCTTTACAGGAAGTGAGAGTACAATTACAACATCATTTTTATATGTCATTGTAATTGTGCATATTGCACACTTGTTTGGAGGGATGATTTCTTTACTGGTAGTAATTTATAATCATTTTAAACAAAAGTATAATGCTGAGCAATTCGTTGGAATACAGCTATGTGCGTGGTTCTGGCATTTCTTAGATCTACTTTGGGTTTATTTGTTTTTGTTTTTTACATTCTTTAAATAGAAAATTTAAATTAAATTTGGGAACTTTATAACTAATAACTTTTTATGGGAGCGACAGTTACTACAGAAGCTACTGAAGTAAGAGGCGATGCAAGAGGGCCTCTAAACGTAAGCTACGGTAAAATGATGATGTGGTACTTCATATTATCAGATTCATTAACATTTTGTGGATTCCTTGTAGGATACGGTTTTACAAGATACAAGTTTGTGGATACTTGGCCGATTGCAGACGAGGTGTTTAATCACTTTCCTTTCTTACATGGTGTAGATGCACCAATGTACTATGTGGCCTTAATGACCTTCATTCTTATTTTCTCATCAGTAACTATGGTATTAGCCGTTGATGCTGGTCACCAAATGAAGAGAAAAAAGGTGGCAACGTATATGTTTTTAACAATCTTAGGTGGTTTAGTGTTCGTTGGATCACAAGCTTGGGAGTGGAAAAACTTTATCACAGGAACATATGGAGCTGTAGAAACTAGAGGAGGATCAATCTTACAATTCGTAGGAGAAGACGGAAAACAAATTGCATTAGCTGATTTTGCAGTAGTAGATCCAAATAGAGGAGAAGCTACCTTAACAAGAGCAAAAGCAACATGGTTCGTAAATGGACCTAGTCAATCAACGTATTCGTTAGCTGAAGTTCAAGCTGGTTTTGATGCAAATCCAAATATTAGAATCCGTACACAAAAAACAACAGATGCGAAACACAAAGAGATTCTTACAAGAGAAGCTTCTGTTGAGCGTTTGAAAGATGCAGTATTAGTTGTTGAAGGAGCAAACTTGATCCGCAACGAATACGGACATAAAACATTCGCAGATTTCTTCTTCTTTATTACTGGTTTCCACGGATTCCACGTATGTACAGGTATCTTAATCAATATCATTATTTTCTTTAATGTATTATTGGGAACGTATGACAGAAGAGGATCATACGAAATGGTTGAAAAAGGAGGATTATATTGGCACTTCGTAGATTTAGTATGGGTGTTCGTATTTACATTCTTCTATTTAGTTTAATGTTATAAAATAATATTTGATATGGCAGCAGAAGCAACAGCACATCACTCAAACGCAAAGAGAATCTGGACAGTATTCTTTATTTTGTCCGCTATCACAATCGTAGAGGTTGTTCTAGGGATTTTTAAACCAGAAAGCGTTCACCACGTTCACATCTTTGGATTGAGTTTGTTAAATTATATCTTCATTATTTTAACAATTTGGAAAGCGTACTACATTATGTGGGCATTTATGCACTTAGAAGGTGAGAAAAAAGCATTTAGATGGACCGTAGCAGGAGTTTTAAGCTTCTTATGTGTTTATTTAATTACGTTGGTTTTAATTGAAGGAGATTACGTATACGAAGTATTCCACAACGCACAATATAAGTGGATATTTTAATAAGTTATTATAATTTAAAAGGCGGTTTATTAACCGCCTTTTTTTATTTTTGTCTAGCTATTTAATTTATTGTAAAGTGAAAAAATATATCATACTCGTTTTGCTCTTTGTCATGCCGATCTGTGCATACCTTTTTTTCGCTACTGGTGTTAATCAATTTCAACGATTGCCAATCATCAGCGAAAATGTAAACGAATTGCCTATAGGTGAAACTTCACTAGGTAAGCAACCCGTTTTAAAAGGGCGAATTACTGTGTTGGGATTCCCTGGCGGACATCTCTACCGTGACCGTGGAGACGCCTTCAATCTCAATCAAAAAATCTACAACCGCTATAAAGATTTTGACGATTTTCAATTGGTGATGGTGCTGCCCAAAGGATCAGAAGCCGAAGCCAAAAAAGTCGTAGATGATTTAAGTCCTATCTCAGATATGTCCAACTGGAATTATCTATTCTTGGAACCCAAAGAAATTCAAGCTTTCTACAATAGTTTAGGCGTTGTAGGTAAACTCGATGATGATTTGGCGAGTATTAATGTTTATATCATCGATAAAGACAGAAACCTGCGCGGTCGAAAAGGGAAAAATAAAGCCGGTGAAATAGAGTACAAAGAAGGGTATTCGACGATTTCAGCGGCAGAATTGCACAATGATATGATGGATGATGTCAAGGTGGTGCTAGCAGAATACCGCTTAGCATTAAAACAGTATAAACGCATTAATAATGAGAAGTAGAGATGAAAGATAAATCGTATATATGGATTTCTTTAGTTGTCCTCGTTTTCGGGATATGGGCGGTGCCTAAAATCATTCAAAAATTTGAAAAATCTGATTTAGTCGTGATTGGACAAGCACCTAGTTTTGAGCTGGTCAATCAAGATAATAAAACGATTAACAATGCTAGTTATAAGGGGAAAGTGTATGTGGTAGAGTTTTTCTTTGCCAATTGCCCAACGATCTGCCCAATCATGAATCAGAATATGTTGAAGTTGCAAGATGCTTTCCGCCCACATATGGATTTTGGAATCGCTTCTATCACCATTGATCCTAAGAACGATACTGTTGAAGCGTTAAAAGCGCATGGAGCGGAATTAGGTGTGAAAATTCCCCACTGGAATATGCTGACAGGCGATGCTAAATACATTTATGATTTAGCAGCTAAATTCAACCTGTACACGGGAGTTAATCCCGAAGCACCAGGAGGGTTTGAACATTCTGGACTATTTGCCTTAATCGATAAAGAAGGAAATATTCGCTGTAGAGCCGATCAATATGGTAACCCAATTTTGTACTACGATGGAACAACAGATGAGGGAGTACAGTGGATTAAAGAAGATATAAAATTATTGTTAGCAGAGTAAGACATGGAAAATTACAAAGAATTAGAGCAGAAGTACACGAAGTGGATTTGGATCTTATCCATTGCAATCCCCATTGTAGTTGCCATTTTGTTTGGAGTTAATTTGCAAAAGTTAGGCTATGATGTTAAGCCATTGAGTTTTTTACCCCCTATTTATGCCACAATTAATGGAATTACAGCTGTTTTGTTGGTTTGGGCGGTAGCAGCTATCAAAAAAGGAAATAAAGCGTTACACGAGCGTTTAATTAAATTGTGTATCGCGTGTTCTATTGCCTTCTTAGCGATGTACGTTGCCTACCACATGACATCTATCGAAACTAAATATGGTGGAGAAGGATTTATGCGCTATGCATATTTCTTTATCTTGATCAGCCACATCTTGTTGTCAATTATTATTATTCCCTTTGTGCTTGTTACGTTTGTACGTGGTATATCCGGGTCATACCAACGCCATAAAAAATTGGCGCGTATTACGTACCCTATGTGGTTGTATGTAGCGGTAACAGGCGTGATTGTGTATTTGATGATTTCTCCTTACTATGTAAATTAATGGCTATGAAAAAGATTGGATTAGTACTCGCATTTTTTATGCTTTTTTCCGTTCCAACTGCAACAGCACAATGTGCCATGTGTAGGGCGGTCCTTGAAACAGAGGATGGCGGAGTAAAAGCCGAAGCCGTGAATAACGGTATCGTATACTTGATGATTTTCCCCTATTTACTCGTTGGATTCGCCTTGTATTTTAGTTATAAAATTTACAAAAAGAAAAAGAGCGAATAGGATTCGAGATAGTAAACCGCCTAAACAGGCGGTTTTTTTATTACCTTTAATGTAACAATACAATCAACTACACGTCTTATTGTTTAGATAATTAAGTTGCAATGAATTCAATACAAATTTACGGCTCGTTTTTGGTTTTTATGCTGACCCTGTCTGTTGGGGCACAGGATAAAAAATGGACGTTAGATGCCTGTATTCAACACGCTATTGAACACAATATTAGCGTAAAGCAAATCGAAATTAACGAACAAAACAAAAGCGTTAATTTGGACTTGGCGAAATACGATTTTCTTCCTGTAGTCAGTGTAAATGGAAATCACTCATGGACATTGATTGATCAACCCGATGTACAAACTGGGATTATAGGACAACGCACCCTTCAAGAATCTACTGTAGGGCTTAGTGTTGGTATTGATATTATTGACGGTTTACAAAAGCAAAAGAAACTCGCCAAAGCTCGATTAGAACACCTAGCATCTATTTACAGCATCCAAAAAGTCAAAGAAGATATTGCACTATCTGTAATTAATTCCTACTTGCAGATTATCTTCAATAAAGAGTTGGTCCATACCAATGAAGTTCAATTAGCTTATGATAAATCCGAAGAAACCCGCGTACAAGTCTTAGTTACCGCAGGAGTAGTACCAGCAGGTGATTTGTTGGATGTTAAAGCAACTGTAGCTTCTTCTACTCAACGTTTGATTAGTGCCGAAAATGAACTAATCATTGCTAAACTCAATCTAGCACAATTGCTGCAAATTCGCGAGTATGAAAGATTTGATGTAGTGGATTCGGACTATCAGATCACGGAATCAGAACTGATGATGTATGCACCAGAAGATATTGCCTTGCGTGCTTTTGAATCGTTGACCAATATCAAAACAGCAGAAGTTAATGTGGCTTTAGCCGAAAAAAATGTGCAAATCAGCAAAGGAGCCTACTATCCTACGTTGACTGGTTTTTACAATTTTGGTTCGAATGTGCGATATCAAGATCGAATTGTAGGTAGTACAGCAACGGGACAACTGGATCAAGTGGGGTTTGTAGAAGGATCGGGACAACGTGTGCTACGCGAAGGACAAATGAGTGTGTATGGAGGTCCTGAGTCATTTTTCACCCAATTGGATCACAACAAAAATTCAACCTTTGGTTTGAGTTTAACGATCCCAATTTTCAATGGAATGAAAGCGAGAAAAACGGTAAAACTGAATCAGTTAGCTTTAGAACAAGTACAGTACGAAAAAGAAGCCGAAGAACTCAAATTAGAACAGCTGGTTTTCAAAGCTTATACAGATACGAAGAGCTCTTTTCAATCCTATGAAGCCAGTGTGGTAACCTTGGAGTCGAGAGAGAAATCCTTGGAATACGCGAGAGAGCGTTATGCCGTGGGACTGATCAATATCTTTGAATTAAATCAGAATCAGAATTTATATGTAACGGCACAATCTAATTTGCTCAAAGCAAAATACGATTACATTTTTAAAAATAGAATTTTAGAATACTACTTTGGCGTACCGTTGTTTAAAAGTAATTAAGTTATGAAAAAGAAATACATATTTATCGTTTTAGCTCTTGTTGTTGTGCTCTTGCTTGTGCTGAAATTTTTTTCAGGTAAGGAGGAAGCTACCGTAGTTGAATTGGCAACTGTTGGTCAACTTAACTTGGTTGAAACCGTTTCGGGTACGGGAAAAATTCAACCTGAAATTGAGATTAAAATAACACCAGAAGTATCTGGAGAAATTATAAATTTGCCAGTCAAAGAAGGACAGGTAGTCAACAAGGGAGATTTACTCGTGGTGATTAATCCCAATTTGTACGAGTCTAATTTGGATCGCATGGTGGCGATGTTGTCTACGAGTAAAGCTGGTTTAGAACAAGCAGAAGCTCAGCTGAGAGAAACGAAAGCTTCGTATGCGCGAAATAAAACTCTTTTTGATAAAGGTGTTATTTCAGGGTCTGAATGGGATCAAGTCGTGCGTTCTTATGAAGTGGCAAAAGCCAATAAGAATTCGGCTTATTACAACGTAGAAAGCTCTCGAGCAGCGGTGGAAGAAGCAAAAGTAAACTTGCTAAAAACCACTATTTATGCCCCAAGTTCGGGAACAATTTCTCGTGTTGATGTCGAACTTGGAGAACGCGTACTCGGAACGCAACAAATGGCGGGAACCGAATTGTTGCGCGTGGCGAATTTGAACAGCATGGAGGTGGAAGTAAATATAAACGAAAATGATATTGTTAAAGTTAAAGTAGGGGATCAAACGAATATCAATGTCGATGCGTTTTTGAAAAAAGAATTTAAAGGCGTGGTAACGAGTATTTCCAATTCGGCTTCCAATCAAACCTTATCCGCAGATCAGGTGACGACGTTCAAGGTGAAAATCAAAATTTTACGCGAATCGTATGAAGATCTACTCGATGGGAAATTAGAAGATTATTCGCCATTTAGACCTGGAATGACGGCAGCAGTGGATATTATGACCAATCAAAAGAATAATGTGATTGCTGCACCAATTAGTGCCTTGGTCATGCGAACGCCAAGTGATACGCTTTCAGGAGCGACCAATGACCAAGTTGTACAAGCCAGTGAGGTAATGAAAGAAGCGGTATTTGTTGACTCCAATGGAGTTGCGAAGTTGCGCTTTGTAAAAACGGGAATCCAAGACGATAAGAATATTGAAATTGTGCAAGGTTTGAAAAAAGGAGATGTCATTATTACAGGTCCTTATTCAACAGTAAGTAAAACGCTGAAGCATAACGATAAAATAAAGAAAGAAGAAACAAAAGAATGATTGTACTATTGAATATAGAGACGGCAACGAAAAATTGCTCTGTCTCTTTGTCTGTAGACGGCACACAAGTAGGTGTTAGGGAAATAGCAGAAGAGCACTTTTCCCATGCAGAAAAATTACATGTATTTATTGAAGAACTATTGAAAGAAAATGGTTTTAGCATGAAAGATTTAGCCGCTATTGCTGTAAGTCAAGGCCCTGGATCTTATACGGGATTGCGCATTGGTGTTTCTTCCGTAAAAGGCTTGTGCTATGGCTTGTCTATTCCAATGATTGCACTTGATACCTTGCAGATTTTAGCTAAGCAATTGACGGTAGAAAGTGGATGGATCATTCCGATGATTGATGCAAGGCGAATGGAGGTGTTTTGCGCTGTGTTCTCTCATGACGGAAGTCCAGTTAAGGCTATTGAAGCAAAAGTGATTGACGAGGCTTCTTTTAGTGAATTAGAAGGAGATATGCCTGTTTACTTCATCGGCGATGGAGCCATGAAATGTGCAACGGTATTAAAAGCGGCAAATTTCCATTTTTGCGATACAATTGTTTACCCTTCAGCAAAAGAAATGATTGGGTTAAGCTACCAAAAATACCTCGATCAAGATTTTGTAGATGTGGCTTATTTTGAACCATACTACTTAAAAGATTTTGTTCTACCTGTAAAAAAACAGAAATAAGTGATTATAATTGATCACTTATTTCTCTTGCTTTGAGCAATATAAAAGAGTTTACGGCTGTAAAATTATCATTGTCTACCCAAACTTGTACCACATAGGTTATCTTCGTGTCGAGGAGTTCTTTGATGAGAACACGTGGTTTGGGTTGAGACAAAATCTTGTCATTGACTTGCAACGCTTCCAGTAATTGATCAATAAAAAGCGTGGTGTTTTTCGCTAGGTTGGTCTGTACCGCTACCTCAGATCGCCTCAAGTTATTTTGCGATATATTTTTGATCTTACTGTTGGATAAAACGCCATTGGGAATGTAAATGATATTGTTTTGGTAGTTTACAATTTGGGTAGAAAAGATGTGAATACTAAGCACTTTTCCCGATTCTCCCTGTGCTTCAATAATATCGCCAATGCGAAAAGGCTTGAAGAGAATAATCAAAACACCTCCTGCAAAGTTGCTTAAAGATCCTTGTAAAGAAAGTCCTATGGCTAAACTCATCGCTCCAATGATCGCGACAAATGAACTGGTTTGAATCCCCAATTTAGAAGCAATAATAACGAATAGTAAAATGCGAAATCCCCAGAGTAAAACATCTAAAATAAAACTATTAAAGGTCGGGTCTATATTGCGTCTAGTCAGTATTCGCTTAGCGATTTTTTGAGACATTTTAATCACCCATAGTCCCAAGGCCAAAATGAACAAAGACGTAACAATTTGGGGAATATAAGCAATAATATTTTCGATATAAGAGGTCAATAAATGATCAAATTTTTCCATAAATTACAGTTTAATTAAAGGACTTAATTCAGCAGTTGGCGTTAAACAATGCCTGTTTTCACAAAGGTAATACTGTGTTGTAGTACGCAATGAATATTTTGTAAAATAAGGGATTGTACTCGGCTCATTGATTGGGAAAATAAAGGTTTTGCTAACCAAATTGGCTTGGATACGCAAGCTGTCTTCTCCTGCATTTTTACCTACAATTGCCAATTCCGAAGGTGATTCGGTATACAACATCGCCAACAACCACTGGGAATAAGCTGATGGATAATCCAATTGAGACTGCATGATCTCGATCATGTGATGAGCGAGTTCACTGTAATAGCGGTGTTCAAACAACACGCCCAAATACAGTAAGTTATGGGCCATAATCGCGTTAGAAGAAGGAATGACATTGTCTTCTGTTTCGATACTTCTCAAGATTGTATCACTGTGTTTTTCTTGACTAAAATAGAAGAATTTACTCTTTTCATCGAGAAATAGGTCTAAGCTCAGGTCCATCAAGCGCTTGGCTTCCCATACATACCCTTGGTTTGCTGTGTGTTCAAATAAACGTAGGAGTGCTTGGATGTAAAAACTGTAATCGTCTAAATAGCCTAGGGTTTGTATTTTTTGATGGTGAGACGAATGGTAAAGACCAAGTTCTTCATCCAGTAAATACTGCTGAATATAGAGGTGAATGCGTTCTGCTTGTTGCAAATACGAGGATTCACCCGAAGCACTGTAGGCATCGAGTAGTCCCGTGATGAGCATGGCATTCCAGCTGCAGATAATTTTGTCATCTAGCAAGGGTTTTGGTCGTTGATTGCGCGATTGTAAGAGCAATTTTTCCCATTGTTTTTTGCGTTCTTTCAAGGCAAAAATATCCCATTGATTGGCTTGTGCAATTGTTTCTAAGGGTTGATTCTGAATGAGAACGTAGTTTTCGTCTTCCCAATATCCAAAGTCGTTGATGTTGAATACTTGGGCAAATAGAGCATAATCATCCCCTAAGAGATGACGTAAATCAGCTTCAGTCCACACATAGTAAGCACCTTCTTTTGAAACCCCGTTGGCATCTAAGCTATCTGCATCCAAAGCAGAATAGGTACCCCCCAGTGCTGAAGTCCAATGCGTTTGAATGAACTGAACCGTTTTAGAGATTACTTCCAGATACAACGGGTTTTGTGTGCGTTTATAAGCATCACTATATACGCTCAATAGCTGTGCATTGTCATAGAGCATTTTTTCAAAATGGGGAATATGCCATTTAAAATCAACAGAATAACGAGAGAATCCGCCATCGATTACATCGAAAATACCACCCCAAGCCATTTGCGTTAAGGTTAAATCTACATAGTGCAACAAGTCTTTGTCTCGTTTGAGGTCTCCTAATTTTTGTAAATAAAGTAAGTTCGTTGGCATCATGAATTTGGGGGCTCGTTGATAGCCTCCATACTCCAAGTCAAAACTCTGTTTCCATTGATCGAGAAGCAGAGTTAGATTGAAACGATGCTCTTCTCTAGCAGTTGGTGCTAGGCCCATGATGTAGATTCCCTCTTGTAGTTTTTCTGCAAATTCAAGTGTTGCTTCGGGTTTATTTTGATACAATTGTGCAAGTTGTTCCAAGACATCAACCCAGGTTGCTTTGGGAAAATACGTTCCCCCCCAAATGGGTCTTCCATCAGGTAAGCAGACTACATTTAACGGCCAGCCACCCTGTTTGGTCATCAGTTGAACCGCTTTCATATAGTAAGCGTCTACGTCGGGATGTTCTTCTCGGTCCACTTTAATCGAAATAAAATGGCGATTCATTACTTCCGCAACCGCTAAATTAGTAAAACTCTCATCTTCCATCACATGACACCAATGGCAAGTGGAATAACCAATACTGACAATGACCAGCTTGTTTTGTTCTTTTGCCGTTTCAAAGACAGTTGTATTCCATGCTTTCCAGTGAATAGGGTTGGTGGCATGTTGTTTTAAGTACGGATTTGATGTGTGTTTGAGTTCATTCATAGGGTTGGAATTGAATAACAAAATTAAGGAAAAAATGGGAGAAGAGAGAAGGGAAAATGGAGAGTGGTGAATGGTGAACCAAAAGTCTCACAACGAAAGCCAAAAGCCAAACAACAAAAGGATAACATTAAGTTAACGTTGGTTTGTAGAAATATAATGACTTTTGCAGTACGCAAAAAATAAAAGAATAAATGGAACAAATTTTTATTGTAATGCTGATAGCCCTTGGGATATTAGCGATAATAGATTTGACTGTTGGAGTAAGTAACGATGCTGTAAACTTTTTAAATTCTGGGATTGGATCAAAAGCCATGTCCTTTAAAGGGATTATGCTTGTAGCATCTTTGGGAATCCTCCTTGGAGCCGTCTTTTCAGGCGGGATGATGGAGATTGCTCGAAGTGGGATTTTTGTACCCAGTATGTTTACCTTCAACGATGTAATGATTATCTTCCTAGCCGTAATGATCACCGATGTCTTACTGTTGGATGTATTTAACACCTTGGGACTACCCACTTCTACAACCGTTTCTATTGTATTTGAATTACTTGGAGCAGCGGTATGTTTGGCTGTAGTTAAAATTGTCACTAGTGGGGATAGTTGGTCTACCTTACCTTCGTATATCAATACGAAAAAGGCATCCGAGATTGTCGTCAGTATTTTGTTGTCCGTTATTTTATCCTTTACCTTAGGTACGATTGTACAATATGTTTCGCGTTTGATTTTTACCTTTCAAGTAGAGCGAAAATTAAAATACTTTGGTGCCTTATTTGGAGGAACAGCAATTACGGCAATTTCATTTTTTATTCTAATTAAAGGACTCAAAGGATCCAGTTTCTTAACAGCAGATGCATCGAATTGGATTGATCACAACCAACTGCTTATTTTAGCAGGAAGTTTTGTTTTTTGGACGATCTTTTCTCAGTTTTTAATGTCTGTATTCAAACTGAATATATTACGTGTTATTATTATTATAGGAACTTTTGCTTTGGCTTTGGCTTTTGCTGGAAATGATTTAGTGAATTTTATTGGAGTGCCAATTGCAGCGGTGCAATCCTATGGTTTCTTTCAAAGCTCAGGTCAAGCAGCCGATGTTTTTATGATGGGACAATTAGCGGAAGAAAATGTGGTAGCGCCTTTTTATTTTCTTTTCCTTGCTGGAGGAATTATGGTATATACTTTATGGACTTCCAAAAAAGCACGCAATGTAATTGAAACCGAAATGAGCTTAGCACGTCAAAGTTCAGATTCGTCAGATGAGAAATTTTCTCCTAATTTATTGTCCAGAGCATTAGTACGTAGCATGGTTATTTTGGGTGGATTTATCAACTATTTTCTACCGAAATCATGGCAAATCCACATGGATAAACGCTTTGAACAGCCAGTAACAACCAAAAGTAAAAATAAACAAGATGAGCCTGCTTTTGACATGGTTCGTGCTTCAGTAAACCTGATGGTGGCCAGTATCTTAATTTCGATTGGTACATCTATGAAATTGCCTTTGTCTACGACTTATGTAACTTTTATGGTAGCTATGGGTACGTCGTTTGCTGATCGCGCTTGGGATAGGGACTCTGCTGTGTATCGCGTGGCAGGAGTATTTAACGTAATTGGCGGTTGGTTTGTTACAGCCATCGTTGCCTTTATTGCTGCTTTTATTACCGCTTATATTTTATATATAGGAGAAGTGTACGCTTTGGTGGCGATGCTGATTTTAGTGGGGATTTTATTGTATCGAAGCAATAAGATGCACCAGCGTTTGGAACAAGAGAAGAAATTAAAGACGGAAAAGCTCAATAAGTTTGACATTGTTACCATTCACGAAGTCGCTTCGGAAAGCTCTGCACAAATTGCTAAAGTAATCGTACGTACCAATGAGTTGTATACTCGTGTGATTGACGGAGTTGCCCTTCAGGATCACGCCGACTTAAAAGCGTGTAGAAAGAAGCTAAAACAGTTGGAAAAAGAAGTGGACAGTCTAAGAGGAAATGTGTATTTCTTTATTAAAAACTTGGATGAAACTTCGGTAGGTGCTAGTAAGTTTTATGTACTTACTTTAGGGTTTTTACAAGACATTATTAAATCAGCTTTGTTTATCACACAAAATAGTTATACCCATGTTGATAACAACCACAAGAAATTGAAATTTAATCAGATTCGAGATTTAAAATTAATTGACAATAAGTTGCAAGCATTTCTTGATGAGGTTGGTGCTATTTTTATGGAAGAGCGTTTTGATCGCATTGGCGAGGTGTTAGCGCAAAAAGAAGATATTACACAAACGATTGATAAGTTGATTCAAAAACAAATCGTGCGTATTCGCACGACGGAGACAAGCCCGAAAAATAGTAAATTGTATTTCTCTGTTTTATTTGAAACCGATGATCTAGTCAAAGCGACTATTGGTTTGTTGGAGTTGTTCGAACAATTTGAAATCGATCAGCGAAAAAAGAAAGTTAAATCTATGAGCTAATGCTCATCTTAAAAATACAACGGCAGTAGGAAGTACTGCCGTTTTTTGATATAAAAAAAGCGCCGAATAGGCGCTTTTTTATTCTATAGCATACGGTATTTTAACCATTAATTGCTTCTACGACAATATGGTTATCAGCAAGCATATGTCTTAACATGCTCTCAATACCATTTTTTAAAGTAAACGTAGAAGAAGGACAACCACTACAAGCACCTTGTAAGATCACTTGAACAACATTGGTTTGTTCATCGTAGTTTTGGAAAGCGATATTTCCTCCATCGGCTTGTACAGCTGGTTTCACGTTTTCTTCCAAAATATTGATAATACGTTGTGATTTCTCATCTAGAGAGTCAAAGTGAATATCGGCTTGTTTTTCTAGCTCTTCTGTATTGGTTACGAGTGCCTCATCAACCGCTAGGTTTCCTTGTTCCAAAAACTCTTTGATGAAAGAACGCGTAGGTTGAATGTGTTCATTCCAATCAAAAGCCTCGTATTTTGAAATCGAAACATAGTTTTCGTCAATGAAGATTTCTCTCACGAAAGGCAATTTGAAAAGCTCTTTGGCTAGTGGAGAAGACTTGGCTTCATCAATGTTTTTAAACTCAACACCTTGCTTGGTTAATAGCTTGTTCGCTACAAATTTAATCACGGCAGGATTCGGAGTGGATTCAGCATAAATCGTTATCGGATGTTTTTTGTGATCACCTTTAGATTCTATTAAGATTTTCTTACCTTTAGCGATGAAAGTTTGGATTTGATCTGCGACAGTGTCCTGTACGTCATTCCATTCAACAATTGAAAATTTTTCAATGGCAATGAAATTATTTGCAATAAATACCGTTTTTACAAAAGGTAAGTAGAAAAGTTCTCGCGCTAAAGGAGATTGAGCTGTTTCATCAATGTTTTTGAACTCATGATTGTCTCCCTTAGTGACAAAATCAGGTAGGATAAACTTGACAATTGCAGGGTTTTGAGTATTTTGAATTTTAATCTGTGACATTTTGTTTTATTTTTTTTCAAAATTAACAAACTTATATTCTACGAATCTGTATATTTGGTTTTTTAAACATATAATTAACATATAATTAAGTATGAATTAACAGCGACTCGAAAGGGTAAGTAATTCAAACGAAGATAAATAAGTACAATTTTTAAATTTTGCAATAATGTGTAGAGTAATTAATTATGAGAAAAGTAGTTGTTGTAACTACGCGCGGAGCGATGGTTATACAGGGAATAGTAAACCAATGATTGATTTATATCATCAAAGAACAATGTGCTTTGATCTTAATTAAAATCTAGACATATGAGTAAGAGTAATGTTTATATACCAATAAAATCATTTATGAAACGATTTTTATTATTTGTGTTTCTACTGCTTGGGGGAATGATGTTTGCCCAAGAGGTTAGTGAACCTGTTATAATTGCAGATGGCCGTTTGAATGTTTGTAGCGGTACTTTGTATGATACAGGGGGACGAACTGGAAACTATGAGAAAAATGAATTAATAACGATGACGCTATGTCCCGATACTCCAGGTGGAACAATTCGCCTAGAGTTTACTAGTTTTTTACTAGGTCGAGGAGCATCGTTGACGCTTAGTGATGCAGGGCAACCTATCGGAGATAGTCCCTATACAAGAGACAACCCAATTCCTGATGGACGTACTTTCACTGTATCAAATCAGCAAGGGTGTATGACACTGACTTGGTCAACTGGAGATGATCCAACAGGACCAGGGTTTAGTGCAAATATATCTTGTGAGAATGCTCCTTGTCCAACCATTTCACCTCGTTTGTTGAGAACGATACCCGCTTTTGCATCAGATATAGAACCTGCTTGTACGGAAGATTTGGGTGTGATCCGTGTATGTTTAGGAGAAGAAGTTAAAGTATTTGGTGATGCTGACTTTTCTAGTAATGGAGATGGAGCTACTTTCCAATGGGACTTTGATAATGGCGTAATTCAAGAAGGAAGAAATGGGGCTATTCGATTTAATGAACCCGGAGCTTATCGCGTTCGATTTACAGCAAAGGCAAATACGGCTAGAAGTTGTAGTAACTTCTTTAGCTTTATTGTACAGGTTGCTGAAGCAGAGGCCGAATTTGATCTGACAGCAAACAAAGCATTTTATTGCGTTGGAGAACCAATTAATTTAAATGCAATAGTAAAACTAAAAGAAGTAGAATACGATCCACCTGCCCCAGAAAGTAATCCAGTGTCTTTGCCAGATGGAAAAGATCCCGTTACTGGAGAAGCACGTATTTTTACCAGTACACTTGAATTTAAACAGTTTTGTGCAAGTGCTACATTGGATTCTTTACCAGATATCGTAAATGTGTGTTTTAGGATCCACCATACCTATCTAGGGGATTTGGATATTGTACTAATCGGTCCAGGAGGTCGTTCCGTAAATCTTTTGACGTATGGGGACACACCTACTACGAATCAACATTATAATTTAGGGAATCCTCCTTCTTTCTATACGTACTGTATTACCCCAAATGCTGACCAAACAATGCGTGAAGGAGCAGCAACGAGTGGAGGACCTAGTTTACCAGCTGGAGACTATTTACCAGCTACGACCCCTGCTAGAAACTCCTTTAATAATATAGTAACAAACGAAGATGGAACTGAACTAGGAGAAACATTAAATGGGAATTGGTTATTGCAGATTGAAGATAAATGGGCTGGAGATTCAGGATTTTTAGATGGGTTCTCCATTACATTTGCGGATCGTTTCGATTTACCCGATCTGTCCTTTCAACCAGAAGTGGTGAGCGAACGTTGGTTACCTGCTTCAGGCTTAGTTGAAACAGGCAGAAGAGGTGCCGCTACGGTGGTTCAACATGTTCCAGGAGAATATACGTATGCCTACGAAGTAGTTGACAATTTTGGTTGTACCTATACGGATTATATTACTGTAGTGGTAAAAGATACCCCTGTATTAGGACAAATTGAAAACTTACAATCTTGTATTGAACCAGAAACAGGAAGAGCTAGTTTCCATCTACCAGATGTGAACCCTAGTATTGGAGGAAACTATGACGTTAAATATTACCTGTCAGAAGAAGAAGCTATCGCAGATAGAGATGCGTTGAATGACATCTATGTATTCAATGAAACTTCAGGTATACTTGAACGTACTATTTGGGTGAGAGTAACACACCCAGAAACAGAGTGCTATGTAATTGATTCATTTAAGGTAATTGCTAAGCGATGCCCAATCAATTTAACAACTTTACCGAATTTATATGCTTGTAGAAATTTAGATGGTACGGTACCGAATTTTGACCTAACGGTTCAAACGCCATTGGTGTATTTTAATAATCGCAACTATACGGTTAGCTATTACACATCAATGGAAAATGCAGATAATAAAACCAATCCGATTGCTACACCTGCAAACTATCCATTTACAGGAACAGGAAATTCGATGACAGTTTATGTGCGCGTTGAAAGTAATTCCGATGAAAATCATTATGCAACAACATCATTTATGTTATTTGCTAATGATAGACCGGTGATCAATGATTTAGCACCGATGCACGCTTGTTCGATTGACAATAAAGACAACGGAATTTTTAACTTAGACTCTTATACAGCTAGAATTGCTGGTGGCTTGGTTGCTGAGGTGAGATATTATACGACCCTACAAGGAGCCATGAACGATGATCGTACTACTTTAATTCCAAATACGAATGCTTATCAAAGTAGAACAGGTACAATTGCGTATAGAGTAACAGATTTATCAACAGGATGTTTCAACTATGGAACAATAGATTTAGAAGTTGTTCAGTTACCTGTATTAAATGAAAATGTGGTGTTAACTTCTTGTAGTTTAGCTACTGCAGCAAATGGAGTTGGAAGTTTTGATTTAAACGAGGCTATTCCACTAGTATTAAATAATGCTGTTGATGCTCGATTAGAAGTAACGTTCTACAGAACATTAGACAACGCAACCAATGTAGTTAATGCTATTGATTTGAGTAGAGAGTTTGTTAATGACATACCAAATAATCAAACGATTTATGCAAGAGTAGCGTATACGAATGGAACGTGTTCAGCAATTGTTGAGGTTGATTTAGTCGTTCATCCTAAGGTTGTCGTGAATGAGTTTGTAGAGGTAAACGTATGTGTTGAAAATCTAAATAGAGAGGTCATTCTTGATTTAACAACGAATGAACTTGAAATACTAAATGGATTAAACGCAAGTGAATATCAAATTACCTACTATACATCAAGAAATGATGCAAATTTAAAAGTGCGCCCTATTTCTAATCCACAACACTATTCTAGTACAGTTACAAGAAGCGTTTGGGTAAGAGTAGAATCAATTGCTACGGGATGTTATACATTGTCTAATTTAGTAATTGTTCCAATTCAGGCTCCTGCAATTGAAACATTGCCTATTTTCTCAGTATGTGAAGAGGCAGCGGATTCTGGATTTGCGAATTTCAATTTATCAGAGTACCTAAATGAATTTTTAGCTGGACGTACTGGATTGATGGTTGGTTTCTATGAAACAATAGATCATGCTGTAAATCAGGTTAATCCATTAAATGCAATAAATTATCGTAATACAGTAGCATATGAACAAATCATTTATGTGCGCTTCGAATCAGAGAATGGCTGTACAGCTTTACGTCCACTTACATTAAAAGTGTTAGCTGCACCAGTATTGAATATCCCTGAAGAGGCTGTTGGAATTTGTAGTGTATCTACAGATGGAATCGGTACTTTCGATTTATTAGCTTTAGTTAACGATTTGCAAAATGGCAATCCAAGTATCGCTATTACGTTCTTTGAAACAGAAGACAATGCAATAAACAATGTCTTTCCTATTCCTAACCCAAGAGCTTATACGAATTTGACTCCTGGTGGTGCAACAATCTATGTGAGAGGTGAATTAAGAGGAGGATGTTTTGCTGTGAAACCATTAGAATTAGAAGTGATTACTTCACCTGTTTTACCAATTGAATTGGATGACTTAGTGATGTGTTCAGCAGATGTTTTACAAAATTTTGCGTCTTTTGATTTAACCGTTCAAAGACAAGTGATTGTAAACGCACAAACAGATCCAAATAATACTGGACAGAATTTAGAGGTTAAGTATTATTTAAGTGAAGCAAATGCAAATGCGAATACAAACGCAATATCGAATCCTGCAGATTTTGTCAATACACGCGATAATCAAGTGATTTGGTATAGAGTGTACAACAAAAGATCTAGCTGTTTTGCAGTAGGTAGCTTTAAACTGATTGTGAATAAACCTTTAGCTTTGACTATTCCTGCGCCTATCATTCTTTGTCAACCAGAGTTGCCAAATACAGGTAGAACAGTCTTTGACTTAACAGTAAGAGAAATTCAAATTTTAGGTAGAGAAATTGATCGTGTAGAAATAAAGTATTACGAGAATGAATATGATGCTAAACAAGATCGCAATGCAATTGCTGATCCTACACATTACGAAAACCTAGGTAACCCTCAAACAATTTGGGTAGGGGTGACAAGCTTTAATGGATGTAGAAGTTTTGTATCGATGGTTATACAAGTGAACCCTATACCAAATGTTACCTATACACCTAGAGCGATACATAAGTGTTTAGCAGATAGGTTAACAGGTAGTGCGGAATTCGATTTAACAAGTCGTGAATATGAGATTGCAAATCAATCTTCAGGCTATTTCTTTATGTACTATAATACAGAATTAGGTGCTACTATAAAGGATGAAGAAGATGAGATTTTATTCCCTGCACGTTTCGAATCGACAGGTACAACTGTATATGTTCGCGTAACTTTAGGTTCGTATGATGCACAGTGTTTTGTAATCGTACCATTAGATGTAGTTGTAGATCCATTACCTGTGTTTGATGATATTGTCTTCTTACACTGTATAGAAAATAATACAGGATTCTCTACATTTAATTTGTTAGAAAAGAGAGATGAAATCTTGAATGGTGGAAGACCTGAAGACTTCGAAATCTATTTCTATGTGAAAGAAGCAGATGCATTAGTTCACAATATTAGTGAAGCAATTCCTGCAGATTATACCTATACAAACACAAAAGGTGGTCTGCAAGTAATTTACGTTCGCGTAGAAAATAAATTAACAGGTTGTTCTTATGTAGGACCAATGACATTAAAAGTGGAAGAAAAAGTAAAAGCTTTTGATATTGATACTACGGATACTTCGAGAATTGAAGCATGTGCAACACCTCCAGGACCTAATGGAACAGCAAATTTTGACCTTAATCAGTTCTCTGCAGAAATTGTTGGAACTCAAAATATTCCAGTAGGAGAATTAGGAATCATGTACGTATATAACAATACACCGATTCCAGTAGCTGAGGTAGGTAGTTTTAACTTGCCAATTGGCACGCATGAAATTACGGCTGTTATTAAACGTGTTGACACAGCTGATGAGACGTACTTGTGTACAGCTGAGGTTACTTTTACATTGACTGTAGAGGAAAGCCCAATTGCACCAGTATTACAAGGCGCGGTAGTTTGTATTGATTACAATACAGGTAAATTAGTAGATCCTTTCACTATCGACTCTGGTTATAAAGGAGATGATTATGAATTCCAATGGGAAAGTGCAGGAGCATTAGGCGCATTTGTGGCTATTCCAGGAGCAACTAAACCGTACTACGTAGTAGAAGATACAGCATTAGGTAATACATTTAGAGTCGTTGTAAAATACAAAGGACAAAAATGTTCTACAGCCAGTGGTGCAGTAGCGCTTACATTTGTTGAGGAAATTCCAATCAAAGTGGTAGGAGCGGATTCTAAAGGATTAATCAGTGAATTAGATGGAGATGAAAGAGTCACGGTGACCATTTCTTCTCCGCAAGAGTCTGGTACATTTGAATATGCTTTAGATGGTGGAGCTTATCAAGATTCAAGAGTGTTCTATGATGTTGCAAATGGTGCACATAGAGTTTGGGTTAGATATAAAAATGAGAAATCAATTTGTCCACAATATTTAGACATTTTTGTTTTAGGATATCCAAAATTCTTTACTCCAAATGGAGACGGATTTAATGATACTTGGAACATTGCAGCACTAAAAGGACACCCTGAAGCTGTAATCTATATCTACGACAGATTTGGTAAATTATTGAAACAACTTAGCCCTTCTCAAGAAGGATGGGATGGAACATTTAATGGGAAACCGATGCCGTCAACAGATTACTGGTTTACTGTTGAATATTTAGAAGAAGCTAGACAAGCGAATCAAGTGCCTAGAAAAGTTCAATTTAAAGGACATTTCTCATTAAAACGATAAGTTAGAATATGAAGATATTTAAGAAAAGATATTTAGCAGTTGCGTTATTGGTTACTCAAATGAGTAATGCGCAAGACGGTGGATTACCTATCTATTCGGATTATTTGTCTGATAACTATTACTTACTTCACCCAGCAATGGCGGGATTAAAAAATAGTACACAGGTGCGAGGAGCTATAAGACAACAATGGGGAGATGTAGATGATGCTCCCCAAACGCAAACATTAACAGCTAATACCCGAATCGGAGAACGATCGGGTATTGGTATCATCGCTTTCTCAGATAAAAATGGATACCATTCTGAAGCTGGAGCGAAGTTAACGTATGCTCACCATATTACTTTTAGTGAGTCGCGTTATGAGTTGAATATGTTGTCTTTTGGTATGAGTGCTGGTTTCTCTCGTGTTACATTAGACGAAACAAAATTCGGATCCATCTACGACCCTACATTAAGCGGTGGTCTAGAAGTAAAAGATAGTTACTTTACCGTAGACTTCGGAGCTGCTTATCACAGAGAAAATTTCTTCTCTATGTTGACAGTGAAGAATGCAGTAACGAGTAAGAGAGAACTTTATACGGATGTAGAAAGTGATAATTTACGCCGTTATTTATTAGGTGCAGGTTATACTTTTGGTAACGTAAGATTCAACGGTGGTTGGATGTATGAGCCTTCTGTATTACTTCAATACGTTGAAGAAACGGAATTGAAACTTGTTGATATCAACATGAAAGTGTATAAAACATTCGACAATGCAAAATTATGGGCAGGGATTTCTTACCGACGTGATTTTGACAACGAAGAATATATGAAAGGTGGTAAAACTAAAAAACAAGCACTTCAAAGTTTGAGTCCTCTTATCGGAGGTTCTTACAAAAACTTTAGCTTAACGTACACCTACACGCATGAGCTAGGGGATAATACGTTTAATAAAGGAGGTTATCACTTATTTACACTAGGTGTGAATATATTTGCAAAACGCAGTTCGTTGGATTGTAATTGTCCAAACTTACATGATTAAAAAAAAAGTCCCGATATTTATCGGGACTTTTTTTTTAAATGCTAGTTTATGATTATAAAAGAAATAAGAGGAAAGTATCCTCAAATCGAAGCAGATTGTTATCTCGCAGAAAATGTAACGATCGTTGGTGATGTAACTATAGGAAAGCAATGCAGTGTTTGGTTTAATGCGGTGATACGTGGAGATGTAAATGCAATTACAATCGGAGATAAGGTTAATATCCAAGATGGTGCAATTATTCACTGTACGTATGAAAAATACCCTACTGTGATTGGAAATAATGTTTCTATCGGACATCAAGCTATGGTTCACGGTTGCGTCATCCACGATAATGTATTGATTGGGATGGGGGCTATTGTAATGGATAATTGTGTCGTACACAGTAATACCATAATTGCTGCTGGCGCTGTCGTTACACAAAATACAGTGGTTGAATCAGGAAGCATTTACGCTGGTGTTCCTGCTAAAAAAGTAAAAGATATTAACGCTTCTGACTTCGCTGGAGAGACCCAACGTATCGCAGATAATTATGTGATGTATTCGAGTTGGTATCAAGAGTAGTGAATGGTAAGTAGTGAATGGTAAGTAGTGAATGGTGAGTAGTGAATGGTGAGTAGTGAATGGTGAGTAGTGATGGATGAACGTCCCTAAATATGGTTGACCGTTTTTAAACATTAACTTCATTATTAAATATAGTAATAAATGGTTTGGAAAA